>CALVSZ010000025.1 GCA_944359705.1 uncultured Bacilli bacterium
AAATACGGAAGAAATTAAAAAGTTAATATTTATTTGATATTGTTAAAGTTAGTTAAAAATTAAGTTTTAACTTTCTTTTTTTTTACTAATATTATATAATAATCACTAGGAGGAGTAATCATGTTAATAACGTCTTTAAATAATGAACATATAAAAGAATTAATTAAATTAAAAGAAAAGAAATATCGTGATGAGTCAAATACTTTCTTAGTTGAAGGAAGGCATTTAGCATTAGAAGCTCATAGAGAAAACAAAATAGTTGAATTAATTTTAGAAAAAGATGAATTATTTCCATTAAATGCTAATACTTTATATGTTACTTCTAATGTTATGAAAAAATTATCGGATTTAACTAATCCATCAAATGTTATGGCTGTGGTAGAAAAATTAGAAGAAAAGCCAATTGGAGAGAAAATACTTATTTTAGATAATATACAAGATCCAGGAAATTTAGGCGCAATTATAAGAAGTGCTGTTGCATTTAATTTTGATACAATTGTATTAAGCCCTAAGACGGTAGATTTGTATAATCCTAAAGTAATAAGAGCAACTCAAGGGATGATGTTTCATATAAATATTATAGTAAGAGAGCCAATACCATTTATAAACCAATTAAAAGAAGATGGTTATAAAATAATAGGTACTAAGGTTACAAATGGAATAGATGTAAGAAACTCTAAGACTTATTCTCATTTTGCTTTAATAATTGGAAATGAGGGTAAAGGTGTAGAAGAAGAATTATTAGATTTATGCGATGAATATTTATACATTAAAATGAATGATTTATGTGAAAGTTTAAATGCCGCTGTGGCAGCATCTATATTGATGTATGAAATTAGTAATAAATGAAATATATATATTTAGGTAAAATTGTTAACACTCATGGCATAAAAGGAGAACTAAGGCTTCTTTCTAATTTTAAATATAAAAATAGAGTTTTTAAAAAAGAGTTTAAAATATATATTGGTAAAGATAAGATTTTAGAAGAAATTAATTCCTATAGGCAACATAAGCAATTTGATATGATTACTTTAAAAGGATATAATAATATTAATGATGTTTTAAAATATAAGTCATTAAACGTCTATATAAATAAAGATGATTTATTACTAGGTAATAATGAATATTTAGATGAAGATTTAATTGGTTTATCGGTAATAGTAAATGGAAAATGTGTTGGAAAATTAAAAAGAATAGATAAAAATAAATTTCAAGATATTTTAGTAGCAACAAATGAAGAAAAAACATATTTAATACCTTACGTAGATGCATTTATAAATAAAATTGATTTAGCTAATAGAGAAATAATAATTAATGACATAAAAGGACTGATAGAATGAAATTTGATATAATAACTCTTTTTCCTAGTATGTTTGATGGATTTGTTAATGAATCAATAATTAAAAGAGCAATCAATAACAAATTAGTAGAAATTAATGTTCACAATTTAAGAGATTATTCACCTTATAAAAATGGACAAGTAGATGATTATCAATTTGGTGGAGGACCAGGAATGGTTCTTATGTGTGAACCAGTATTTAATGCTGTTGAGTCATTAAGAAAAGATAATACCAAAGTAATAATGTTAACACCAAGTGGAGAAGTTTTTACTCAAAAAATTGCTAAATCTTTGTCAAATTTAGAACATATAATTTTGTTGTGTGGTCATTATGAAGGATTTGATGAACGAATTAAAACTATCGTTGATATGGAAATATCTATTGGAGATTATGTGTTAACTGGAGGAGAAATACCTAGTATGGTTATATGTGATTCTATAACTAGATTAATTCCTGGAGTTATTAATATAGATTCACTCAATACGGAATCTTTTAATGATGGACTTTTGGATTATCCTGTTTATACTAGACCAGAAGTATTTAGGAATATGAGTGTACCACAGGTTCTATTAAGTGGACATCATGCCAATATAGATAAATATCGTAGCGAAGAGAGAATTAGAGTTACTAAAGAAAAAAGAAGTGATTTATTAGAAGGTGATATAGATGAATAATAAGGGTTTCTACATTGAAAAAAATCCTAAGACAAAAGATACTGTGTACATAGAATATACAAGCCCTAGTGGATATAAAATAGTGCCTACGAAAACAAAAGATGATAGTATAGAAGTAAATAAAATTGTAATCGTATCACCTAAATTAAGTCAGAAAATAATTAAGAAAAAAATAGAACATAAATTATCATATTTTTTTAAACTATTAGAAGAGATAAATTCTACATCTAGTGGTGATGCTAGTGGTACAATTAAACAAGCTTTAATAGAGGCTGAAAAATTTCGTTTAATGATTATTAATAATTACGTAAAATATTTAGGTAATACTTTTACTAATCTAACATTAAAGAAAATGGAATTACTAATAAATGAGTTAAGAATAAATTTATATAAAAATTATCAGATGAATATGTACAAAAATATTATAAAAACTAATTTTTACGATAATATGGAATTAGAAGAAAAAACAACTAAAAGAGGTAGGTAATTATGAGTGATAAGAGAATTGTTTTTATGGGAACCCCTGAATTTGCTGTTCCTGTACTTAATGAATTAATAAAGAATTATAATGTTGTGTTGGTAGTTAGTCAACCAGATAGAGAAAAAGATCGTAAGGGAAATCTTTTAATGACTCCAACTAAAAAACTGGCAATAGATTATAATATCGATGTATATCAACCTACAAAAATAAAAGAAGAATATGAAAAAATATTAAACTATAAGCCTGATATAATCATAACTTGTGCATATGGACAAATTTTGCCTAATGAAATTTTAAATTATCCTAAATATGGCTGTATAAATGTTCACGGCTCTCTACTGCCTAAGTATCGTGGAGGAGCACCTATTCATCATGCTATTATAAATGGCGAAAAAGAAACGGGAATAACTATAATGTATATGGATAGTAAAATGGATTCTGGCGATATTATTTATCAAAGTAAAATAGAAATAGGGGATAATGATAATTTAGACAAAATATATAAAGAGATGTCCTTTTTAGGGGCAAGAACTTTATTGGAAATATTACCTCAAATATTTGAAGGAACAAATAGTCGTATTAAACAAGATGAAACATTAGTATCATTTGGATTAAACATAACTAAAGAAGAAGAGAAGATAGATTTTAATCAAAGTTCATTAAGGATACATAATAAAATTAGGGGGTTATCGTCAATCCCTGGTGCTTATGCTTTAATAAACGATAAGAGAATGAAAATTTATGAATCTAAATTAACTGATATTCCATCAAAAAATGTACCTGGAACAATTGTTAAAATTGATAAAAATGGTATCTTAGTATCCACTAATGATAAAGACATAATTATTACTGATATTAAACTTGAAGGTAAAAAAAGATGTTTAGTTAAAGATTTTATTAATGGTATAAATGTTTCTGATTATTTAAAAAAAAGATTTGAATAAGTTGAGGTGAATTAAAAGAATATGAAAGAATATTTAAAGGATCCAAAAAATAGTGCAAAATTTCAGTTATTAATATATGGAATTTTGGTAGTAATTGTAATTATATTTATAAGGGTTAATAATATGTTAAGTAAAGACGAAATTAATAATAACAAAGAAAATGTAGCAAATACTAGTAGTGATTTGCTTGATGATAGCAAAGACAATTTAGTTTTAAGTAATATTAAAGATAATTACGAATATGAGATTAATATGGAAATTAAAACTATTGACAAAGTTCATAATATTACTTATAGTGGAATAAAGTATAATAACGAAGAATTAATAAGCAAAATAAAAGATAATACAGAAGAAGATTTTTATGTTAGTAATGAAATTTATAGTAAAATTACTAATGGACATTACGAAAAAGTAAACAAAGAATACGTATATGACGATATTAATCCATATTATTTAGAAATTGATAATATATATAACTATATTGAAAAGGCAATAGAGGATGATAATAATTATTTAATTAGAGTCGATAAAATTATTAATGATAGTGATAGTAATGAATATATAGTAATTGAAGATTGCTCAGAAGATAGTAAAGTTGTATTAAATATTAATTATACTAATTTATTAAAAGATGATAATATAATATCTTTTAATGTTAAATATACGATTACTAATATAGGTAAAATTAAGGGTGAATATTTTAGTAGTCAAAAGGTGATTGAAAATTAAAATAAAAAGTGTTATAATATTAATGTAGGATATGTATGGTAGCATATACTATAAAATTAATAGTGAAAGGAGGTTAGATTATGAGCTGGTTATGGAGAATCTTTGGATGGCACTAATCTAAAGCAACCGTTTTAAACGGTTGTTCTTTGTGTAATTTTCAAGATTTATATTGTTTTTTTTTCGCCTTTTTGCTATAATTAATGTAGGGTAGGTGTTTAATTGTGAAATCGAAAATAAGTAAAGAACGTATTGAAAAAAATCAAAGTTATATGAAATTATTTACAAGTATATGTGTTATTGTACTATATTTTATATGGCCATATTTTGTAAATTCAATTTTGTCACTTTTAGGGATTAAAGAACCACTATCAGTATATTTGACGTTGGCAGCTGATTTTATTTTAATGATTGTAATTATATCAATATATTTTGATGGATTAAGAAATGATTTTAAAAATTTAAGAAATGATTTTAAGAAATTAATTTTAAAAGGTGGTAAAATATTTTTAGTCGGATTCCTTCTGTATACATTAGTCTCTTCAATTTTTGTTATACTTGCACCGAATGCCGTTAATGATAATGCTAATAGTTTATTAAATGTGTTTGATAAATCTCCGGTATTTTTATTTATAATTACAATGTTTTATTATCCAATAATTGAAGAATTAGTGTTTAAAAAAACTTTTAAAGATGTTTTGACAAATAAATGGTTTTTTATAATAACTACGGCAATTATTAATGCTTCGTTTGAAGTAGTGTTGTCTTATCAAAATATATATAATTTGGTTAATATAATCCCTACAGCAGTGTTTTATGGTATGCTATCATATATATATTATGAAACCGATAATATTTTTGTTTCAATGGGATATCGAATGATTTATAATTTAATTCCTTTTCTATTGGCACTTTTAAATGTAGCGATAATTATTTTTTAATAAAAGGAGAGATATTTTATGAGAAAAAAATATAAATTTTTAACTTTGCTTTTTATGTTTTTAGTGAATCCTTTAAATATAGATGCAAGTTCTATTGTTAGCACTCATAGTAATTCTTTCCCTTTAATTAATTTTAATGCCATTATTCAATATGGAGCAGTAGTAAATGATATTACTAATTCCAATAATTTTAGTTTAATAATAATTGGTATGGTTGTTGTTATTATTATATTAATAGGAGCAGTTATGTTTACTAAAAAATAATGCTCTTTTATTTTTTTGCTTTTTAATGTATAATATGTGTGTTGAGGTGATACTATGTTTGTAGATGAAGTAATTGTAGAGTTAAATGCAGGCCGTGGTGGAGATGGATGTATGGCTTTTAGACGTGAAAAATATGTGCCAATGGGGGGACCATATGGTGGTAATGGGGGAAAAGGTGCTGATATTATTTTTGTTGCAGATGAAGGTCTTAAAACATTAATAGATTTAAGATATCAAAAGATTATTAAAGGTGATGCTGGTCTAAACGGTGAAGGTAAAAATAAAAATGGTAAAAATGCTCAAGATAAAATTATTAAAGTTCCATTAGGAACTACGATTAAAGACAATAAGACTGGAGCAATTATTGCTGATTTAGTAAAAAATAATGATGAGGTAGTTGTAGCATATGGAGGCCGTGGTGGTCGTGGTAATGTTTCTCTTGCTACTAGAAGTAATCCGTGCCCTAGTTATGCTGAAAGAGGAGAACCAGGCGAAATAAGAGTAGTTAAAGTGGAACTTAGAATGCTTGCAGAAGTTGGTTTAGTAGGAATGCCAAGTGTGGGCAAAAGTACAATATTATCAATGATAACAAATGCGAATCCTAAAATTGCATCTTATCATTTTACAACATTATCTCCTAATTTAGGAGTTGTAAAAACTAAAACAGGATCTTTTGTAGTTACAGATCTTCCAGGTCTTATTGAAGGAGCTAGTGAAGGCGCTGGATTAGGCCATAAATTTTTAAAACATATAGAGAGAACTAAAATAATTGCTCACATTATAGATATGAGTGGCCAAGAAGGAAGAGACCCATATGAAGATTATATTAAAATAAGAACAGAATTAGAAACTTTTAGCGAGAAGTTATTAACAAAAAAAGAAATAATAATTGCTAATAAGATGGATTTAGAAAATTCCCATAAAAATTTATTAAAATTTAAAGAAAAATTGCCTAATACTCCAATATATGAAGTAGAAGCAATTAATAATATTGGATTAGATAAAGTGATAAATGAATTACAAATAATGGTTAATTCCATAAAAGATGAAGTGTTATTTGAAGATGATGTTCAAGAAAAACATGTCTTATATAAGTTTAAAAATGAAAAACCATTTAATATATATAAAGACAAAAATGTATATGTTATAAGGGGAGAAGAGATAGAAAAAATATTTAAAATGACTAATTTTAATAGTGATGAAGCATATTTGGTTTTTTCTAGAAAGTTAAGAAGAATGGGAATAGATGAGGAACTAGAAAAGATGGGAATAGAAGAAGGAGATATTGTAAGAATATTAGATTATGAGTTTGAATATACAAAATAGTATATTCTTTTTTTATTAATAATTTTATTTACAATTATATTCTTAAATGTTATAATTTTAATGTAGAGGGTGAGAATAGTGTCGAAGAAAAAGCAAAAAAAAGATAGTGAAAAAGAAAAATTTGAATATAGTAATGAAATTGTTGGCATTATTATCGTGTTAATGGGAATTATTGGTTTAGGTGGTTATGGCCCGGTTGGACACTTTATTAGTAGTTTTTCAATTTTTTTATTTGGAAGTTTATACATAATATTTTTAATTGGTATGTTATTATGGGGCGGATATTTAATTATAAAAAGAGATAAACCTAATATGTTTTCTCTTAAATTTATTGGATTTTATATTATCCTTCTTTCAGTATTAATATTTTTGCATACTGAATATGTTTTTAAAAATAATCAATCAGGAATTAATATTATTACAGATACTTTTTCTAATTTGATGCTTGCGTTTAAATCAAATTTGGCAATAAAAGAGTCAGGTGGTGGAATAATAGGCGCTATTTTTTCCTATGCTTTTGTAAGTGCTTTTAATGATGGAACATATATTGTAGTCATTTCCTTAGGAATAATGGGCTTTATTTTATTATTTAATGTTAGTATAATTGAATTATTAAAAAAATTAAAAGGAAAGATTCATTTAAAGAGACATACCCAAAAAGAAAAGAGTGTTATTAAAGAAAAAGAAGAGGAAGATAGTGGTGATAAAAAAATTATTATATCTTCAATGGAAGAATTAACTCATTTTAAAGAAAATGAAGAAGATATTAGTGATGATATCCCAATAAAGAAAAACATTGAGAAAGATACTGTTAATGGAAATAATACTGAAATAAAAGAATCAATTAAGGTTAATACAAATTATAAATTACCACCACTTAGTTTATTAAAAACTATAAAGAATACTAATGACAAAGAAAATGTTAATGGGGTTAAGGCGAATATCGGAATACTAGAAAGAGTTCTTTCTGATTTTGATGTTCCAGGAAAAATTGTAGAATGTCATATTGGTCCTACAGTAACTCAGTATGAACTTGAACTAAAGGCAGGAACTAAAGTCAATAAATTATTAAGTATTCAAAAAGAAATGGAGTTAGCTCTTGCTGCTAAAGATATTAGAATTCAAGCGCCTATTCCAGGGAAGAATACTATTGGTATTGAAATACCTAATAAAACAATTTCTTCAGTATCTTTTAAAGAAGTATTAGCTCATCTTCCAGAAGTTAACGAAAAAAGTTTGCTTGCTGTTGGATTAGGTAAGGATATAATGGGTAAAGTAAAATGGGCGGAGATTAATGCTACTCCTCACTTACTTGTAGCAGGTGCTACCGGTTCTGGTAAATCTGTATGTATAAATTGTATTATAGCTTCAATTTTAATGCGTGCTAAACCAGATGAAGTAAAATTAGTTATGGTGGATCCTAAAAAGGTTGAATTAACTATGTATAATGGAATTCCCCATTTATTAGCACCGGTTGTAACTGATCCTAAAAAGGCCTCTATTGCTCTTAAAAATATTGTTTGTGAGATGGAAAGAAGATATGATATTTTTGAACATACAAAAAATAAAAATATTAAGTCATATAATGAATATTGTAAAACTCATCCTGAATATCAAAAAATGTCTTATATAGTAGTAATAATCGATGAACTTGCTGATTTAATGTTAGTAGCCGCTAAGGAAGTTGAAGATTCAATAATGCGTATTACTCAAATGGCAAGAGCAGCAGGTATACATTTAATCGTAGCAACTCAAAGACCTTCTACTGATGTAATAACAGGCGTAGTTAAAGCAAATATTCCATCTAGAATATCATTTGCCGTTTCTTCATCAATAGATTCTAGAACAATATTAGATGCTACTGGAGCTGAAAAATTAATTGGTAAAGGAGATATGTTATTTTTACCAATGGGTGAAAATGTCCCAATTAGAATTCAAGGTGCCTATGTAAGCGATGAGGAATTAGAAAAAATAGTGGATTATGTTATTAGTCAACAAAAAGCTCAATACGATGAAACACTTACTGTTGATAAGTCTGGAACTTCATCTTCAGTAGATGATAATTATCAATCAGAAGATGAATATGATGATCCACTTTATAATGAAATAGTAGACTTTGCCGTTAAGACAGGAAAAATTAGTGCATCATTAATTCAAAGAAAATATCGTTTAGGGTATAATAGAGCAGCTAGAATAATTGACTTATTGGAAGAAAGAGGAATAATTGGCCCTCCTAATGGTTCTAAGCCAAGAGAGGTATTAGTTAAATTAGAAAACAAAGAAGAATAAGGGTGATATTATGGAAGAAAATGAAGAAAAAGTCAGTAATATTAAATGGATAATGTTCTTAATTTTGTTAATCGGTGTGCTTGTATATACCATTGTTGTAAAATTAACTTATAAACCTGATTTAACTAATGTTTATGTAGAAGAAGCTAATACAATTTTATTTTTAGCAAATACAATTGATAAATTTAATAAATCAGGTATTATTGAAGAAAGTAAACCTAATAATATTAATATATCCGTATTAAGAAAAGATAAAGAATACAAGATAACTAGTGAAAAAGGAGTATTTGTTAATGAAATAAAAGGAAGTATTGATAATAATATAATAACTTTTGAATTTAGTGAGATACTAGAAAATGAAGATGATATAAAAAGTATTTTTGTTGAATTTTTTGATGATATTTGCCAAACAAAAGGATTAAAAGATGGAAATTGTGTAGATATTGCTAAAGAATTTTTTGAAACAAAAGAAAGTAATAATGGTATTGTTTTTATAAATGAAGAAAATAAAATAAAAATAAAAATTGATATTAATTTTGAATGGGAAAATTTAATAGAATTAAAGTATAATTTCAATGAATTAATTCCTATTCTAGAGAAAGATTATATTTTAGAAAATGAAACTTTAAAAATATCTAATATTTCTTCTAACTATGATACTAATTTAAATACTTTTAGTTATTCTGGTGTTATTGAATATAAGACATTAGATAATACTAGTGAAGAAACAAAGTTTAATAATAATATGGATATTAATATATATGATGCTGATAAAAAAATTATTAATGTAGAAAATAAAGACTTAAAAATTGAAGAAAATGTTAATAATAATACTAGCGTTATATCTTTAAATATTAATTTTAATAATGAAACATTTAAGTATGATGATATTGGATACATAAGTATCGGATTAAAAGAAGAGTAAAAGGAGAGATTATAATGAGTACAACACATATTAATGCAAATAGTTCAAAAATTGCTAAAACAGTTTTAATGCCTGGAGATCCTAAAAGAGCTGAGATGATTGCTAAAAAGTTTCTAGAAAGGGTTGAGTTAGTAAATAATGTAAGAGGAATGACTGCATATACAGGTTATTATAAAGATAAAATGATAACTGTATTTCCATCGGGAATGGGAAATCCTAGTATGGGTATATATTCGTATGAATTATATAATGATTATAATGTAGAAAATATAATTAGAATAGGAACTTGTGGTGCTTATAATGAGAATTGTCATATAAATGATATTATTTTAGTTAATTATTCATGTAGTGATTCTAATTATGCTAAGGTTATGGATAGATACGAACTTAATTATATTGAAGCATCATTAGATTTAAATAAAGTAATATTGGATACTGCTAATAATTTAAATTTAAAAATTCATACAGGTAATATTTTTTCTAGTGATGTATTTTATGAAAAAACTGATAATAGTAAGTGGCGTGAAGAAAATTTTAAGGCACTAGGTGTTGAAATGGAGTCTTTTGCTTTATTTAATAATGCAAGAGCTTTAAATAGAAAGGCAAGTTGTTTACTTACGGTATCTGATACTTTCTATAGTGAAGAAAAATTAGATGCTAAAGAAAGGGAACAAAATTTAGATAACATGATATTAATTGCTTTAGAAAGTAGTTTAAAAATTTAAAATCAGACAATAATAAACATGAAAGGAGAGTTTTATGAACTACGAACTTATAGATATGGGAGCATACAATTTACATATTATAAAAACTAAACGGTTTAAAACAATAACTGTTGATATTAACTTTAGAACTGAAGTTAAGAAAGAAGAAATAACTAAAAGAGCATTATTAAAGGAAGTTTTATTAAATTCTAATAAAAATTATAAATCTGAGAGGGAACTAATTATTGAGTCAGAAAATTTATATGATTTAAAATTGGTTTCTTCTTCATCAAGAATGGGTAATTATACAAATATTTCTTTTAAAACAAGATTTTTACATGAAATGTATACTAGTAAAGGAATGAATGAAGATAGTATCGCATTTCTTATGGATATTATTTTTAATCCTAACGTTAACAATGGAAAGTTTGATGATAAAGTTATAGAGAAATGTAAAAATAAAATTGAAAAAAATATTAAATCTTTAAAAGATAATAAATTAAAATATGCATTATTTAAATTATTAGAATCAGTAAAAGATAAACCTTACTCATTTAATTCTTATGGATATCTTGAAGATTTAGAAAAAATAGATGCTAAAAATTTATATGAATATTATTTAGATGTTATTAATAATAATTTAATTGATGTCTTTGTCGTTGGTGATGTTGATGAGACGCAAATTAAAGAAATTATGAAAAAGTATTTTAAAGCTAAAACATTTCATAAAAATAAATCAAACATAATTGTTTCTGAACTTCCTGTTGCTAAAAAAATAATTGATAATATGATGAATGATGATGTAAATCAAACGCAATTAACAATTTTATGTCGTATAAACAATTTGACTGATTTTGAAAGAAAATATGTTATTAAAGTTTATAATGAATTATTAGGTGGTTCTTCTAATTCTATTTTGTTTGATAATGTTCGTGAAAAAAATTCATATGCATATTATGTTAATTCCGATGTTAAGAGTTATGATAATATAATGCTTATTTATTCAGGAATAGAACCAGGAAATAAAAATGAAGTATTTAAATTAATAAAAAAATGTATGATAGATGTATCTAAAGGTAAATTTACTAATGAAGCATTAAATAATGCTAAAGAAACTTTAATTGGAGGAATAAAGGCTAGTTTAGATAGCCCAAGTGGAATTATTAATAATTACTTTGCAAAGGTACTTGTTAATAGTGATGATTTTGATGATAGAATTGAAAACTTAAAAAAGGTGTCTGCAAATGATATTATTGCAGTTGCTAAGAAAATAAATATTTATGCAATGTTTACTTTAGAGGGGAAGATAGACGATGAAAAGAATAAAGATTAAAGGTATTGAAGAAGAAATATTCTATCATAAATTAGACAATGGATTAGACGTTTATTTATATACAAAAGAAGGATTCCACAATAATTATGTTACGTTTACTACTAAATTTGGTTCTATATATAATGAATTTATTCCAATTAATGAAGATAAAATGATTACTGTTCCTAAGGGTGTTGCCCACTTCTTAGAGCATAAAGTATTCATTCAGAAAGATGGTCCACAGCCTTCTGATTTTTATGCCGAAAGTGGTACATTAACAAACGCTTATACGACGTTTAAGAATACTACTTATTTATTTTCAGGACCGGATAATTTAATTAATAATATTAAATATTTATTAGATTTTGTTCAAGAACCATATTTTACTGATGAAAATGTAGAATCGGAAAAAGGAATTATTACTCAAGAAATTCATATGTGTGATGATCGACCAATTGATGTTTTATATGAGCATATAAGAAAAAATTGTTTACATAAAAACCCTTTTAAAGATAGTATTATTGGTACAGTAAAAGATATTAACAGTATTACCAAAGAAATATTAAATACTTGTTATTATACTTTTTATAATCCTTCTAATATGTTTTTAGTCGTAACAGGAAATTTTAATAAAGAAGAAGTATTAGAAGAAATTATAAAAAATCAAGAACATAAAAAAATATCAAAAATGGAGAAGATTAATATTAAAACTTTTAAAGAACCAGATAGTGTTGTGTTAAAAGAAGAGACAATAAATATGACAACGGATGTCCCTAAATTAGCATATACTATAAAACTATCTTGTAATAATTTTTCTATTGAAAAAAGAAAATTAAATATTTATTTATATATTTTATTTAGTATTTTATTTGATGATTCTTCTAAATTTAATGAAATAGCTAAAAATAATAATATTATAACAAACTCAGTTTATGTTAATATTTTAAATTGTGATACTCATATTTTAGTTTCCTTATTAAATGAAACATTCAAATATAAGGAATTAATTAATATGATAAAAGAAGAATTAAAAAATATTAAAATTAGTGAAAAAGATTTAGAAAGAAAAAAACGTGTTTTAATAAGTAATGAAATATTTAGTTATGAAAACGTGGAAATAGTAAATGAAATGATTATTGATAATATTATTTTTGATAATAGTGTCGAGGAAAATATTGTTGATATTATTAATTCACTTAATATTGAAGAAATGACAGAGATTATTGATAATATAGATTTTAATAATGTTTCCACTATTATATTAAAAAGTGATAAAGAATAGTTAACTAGAAATAACAATATTTATGTGTTATTTCTTTTGTTATGTAGGAGTTTGCTTGTAAAGTTTATGAATTTTCTTTAAAAATAATAGAAAATATTATATAATGAAATAGAGGTGTAAGTATGAAAATAAAATTAGGAGTAATCTTTGGTGGTAAAAGTGTAGAACATGAAATATCAGTAATAACAGCATTACAAGCAATGAATCATATAGATACTGATAAATATGAAATTGTACCAATTTATATTACTAAAGATTTACAAATGTATACAGGAGGTATGCTTCGCTATATAGATAGTTATAAAGATTTTAGATTAATACATAGATATGCCAAAAGGGTAAATTTAGTTAATATTAAAGGAAGATTTATCTTACAAACAACTGGATTATTTAAAAGGGAATATAATGAAATTCATATGGCCATACCTATGGTTCATGGAGCAAAAGCAGAAGATGGTACTGTTCAAGGATTTTTAGAGCTATTAGGTATTCCTTGCGCTGGATCAAATATTTATGCGTCTGTCGTTGGACAGGACAAAGTATTTATGAAACAAATTTTGGCAAGTGAAGATGTACCATTAACAAAATATATTTGGTTTTTTGATACTGATTATTATAATGATGAAGAAGCTTTATTTAAAAAGATTAGTTCTCTAACTTATCCATTAATTATTAAACCTGCAACTCTTGGAAGTAGTGTAGGAATCGAAGTAATTAGAAGAAAAGAAGAATTAGAGTCTGCCATTGAAAAAGCAATTAAATATGATAATAAAATAATAATTGAAGAATATATTGAAAATATTGAAGAATTTACATGTAGTGTATTAGGAAACTCTAGTAAGGTTCAAACATCAGATATTGAAAAAATAGTTAAAACAGATGGTATAAAAAAATATGCTGATAAAGTTATTAAACAAAAAGATATTGAAGATAATACTAATTTATATCGTGAATTACCAGCAGAAATTTCACAAAAATTAACTAAAGAAATAGAAGATTTATCAAAACAAGTATTTAGACTATTAAATCATAGAGGAGTAGCTACAATTGATTTCTTATATGATACAAAAAGTAAAAAAATATATGTAGATGAAATAAATACTATACCCAATTTTTTCTCACATCATCTATGGGAAGGACAAAATGTTTCGTATAGAGAGATACTTAATTATATATTAAATGATACCGTTAAAGAAATTCATAAACAAGAAGATATGACACTTACATTAGAAACAGGAATACTTAAAGATATGTTAACGAAAGATATTGAGGAAATGAAATAATGTATGGTTACATTAAAGGAATTATTACTGAGGTAGAAAGTAGTTATATAATAATTGAAAATAACGGTATTGGATATATTATTTTTGTTCCTAATCCATATGCATATCAGATAGATAGTGAGTACACTATATATACCTATACACATATTAGGGAAGATGAATATTCTTTATATGGTTTTAAGACAAAAGAGGAAAAAGATTTATTTTTAAAACTTATTTCTGTAAAAGGATTAGGACCTAAAATGGCTCTTCCTATGTTAGCAACAGGTTCTATATCTGGAATATTAAGTGCTATTGATAGAGAAAACGTATTATATTTAAAGAAATTTCCTAAAATTGGTGATAAAGTAGCAAGGCAAATAATATTGGATTTAAAAGGAAAATTAACATCTTCTTCTCAAGTAGGTGTTAATGTTAATCAAGAATTATTAGAAGCATTAACTGCTCTTGGATATAAGCAAGCAGATATTAAGAAGGTAGTGCCAAATATTAATAATAATGATAGTATTGAAAATCAAATAAAGGAAGCATTAAAACTATTACTAAAATAGTAAAGGAGAATTTATGAAGAAAGTATTAATTATTATAATGTTTATTTGTATGATAGGAACAATTACAGGTTGTGATTCTGATGAAGTTTCATTAAAAGAGTTAAATGACATTAATGATAAAATAACTGAATTTTATATTAATAATAATGATAAAGCAGGTAATTTAGGTTCACATTACGTTGATGAAGAAAATAAAGTAGTTGTAGTGGAACTTATTGACAATAGTAGTGAAGAACAAGAAAAATTTAGAAAAGAAGTTGTAGATTCAGAATATATTAAGTTTGTTCAAGGTAATCAACAATATAATCAACAAATAAAAATTACTAAGACAAAAGATTGTGATAATAAAGTAATAGAATATTACCAATATGAAGAATAAAAAGTATATTTAGTGTGTTTGGATGAAATAAAATTAGATGACGCGACATTAAAAGACTATTTTTCTAAAACATATCAAACTTTTGATGATTCTATTAATAATTTAACAAATAGTATGAAATTAGTTGATACTTATAAAGATGGGGGAACTAAACTTTATAAGAATGATTCTATTGCTCTTATAAAATGTAATACAATAGATGGAAATAAAGATATTTATATTGGGGATATTAATCTAGAATACGAAGAAAGTTTTTGCAAATAAGATTGCTAAAAGGGTAATCTTTTTTTCTATAAATTATAGTTCTATTAATTTACTTATAATACTTTAAATGTTATAATTATATTAATAGAAAAGAGTGATAATATGGATGTAAAAAAACGAATAGACGAACTTATTAAGATTATAAATAAAGCCAATTATGATTATTATATCGATAATATTTCTAATATAACAGATCAAGAATATGACAGATATATGCAAGAATTAATGATGTTGGAAAATACTTATCCAGAATTTAAAAGAGAAGATTCTCCAACAGTTAGAGTAGGATCAAAAGTATTAGATAAATTTGAAAAAGTAACTCATGAAATACCTATGCTTAGCTTGGGCAATGTATTTAATGAAGAAGAAGTAAGAAGTTTTGATGAGAAAGTAAGAAAGGAAGTAGATAATCCTAAATATGTATGTGAACTTAAAATAGACGGATTATCAGTATCTGCAATATACAAAGATGGTATTCTTGTAAGGGGTGCTACTAGGGGAGATGGAGTAACGGGAGAAAATATTACTAATAACGTTAAAACGATTAAATCATTACCACTTACTTTAACGGAAAAAGTTGATATTGAGGTGCGTGGCGAAATATATATGAGTAAAAAAGCATTTCATGAAATAAATAAAGAGAGAGAAAAAAATAATGAACCATTATTTCAAAACCCTAGAAATGCAGCATCAGGTAGTGTTCGTCAATTAGATTCTAAGATAACTGCTAAAAGAAAGTTAGATTGTATAATATATCATTTACCAAATCCGCTTGACTATAATATTTATACACATTATGATGCCCTAGAATATATGAGAAAATTAGGATGTCCAGTAAGTGATAATAATGTGATTGCAAATAATGTTGATGAAGTAATTGATTATATTAATAAGTGGACAGAACTTAGGCCTACACTTCCTTATGAAATAGATGGTATTGTTATAAAAGTAAATGATATAAACGATCAAAATAAACTTGGATTTACGGCTAGGACTCCTAAATGGGCAGTTGCTTACAAATTTCCTGCAACGGAAGTTACAACAAGATTAATTGATATTATATTTACAGTAGGAAGAACGGGTAAAATAACTCCTAATGCTGTACTTGAACCAGTTAAAGTAGCAGGATCCACTATTGCAAGAGCAACCCTTCATAATGAAGATAATGTCTTAGTTAAAGATATTAGAAAAGGAGATATTGTTGTAATTAGAAAAGCTGGAGATGTTATTCCAGAAGTAGTAAGATCTATTAAAGAAAGAAGAACAGGTAGCGAAGAGCGTTTTAGAATGATTGATACTTGTCCTATATGTCATACTAAATTAATAAGAAAAGATACTGAGGCAGATTATTTTTGCCCTAATAATGAATGCAATGCTAGAAACATTGAAAACTTAATTCATTATGCTGAAAGAGATGCTATGAATATTGAAGGACTAGGAGAAAGTGCTATTGAAGACTTGTATAATGAAGGATTCTTAAAGTCAGTTACAGATATTTATCATTTAGAAAAATATGAGAAAGAGTTATTATTACTTGAAGGATATGGCTTAAAAAAAATAAATAATTTAAAAGAAGCTATTTTAAAAAGTAAAGATAATTCATTAGAAAGATTATTATTTGGATTAGGCATAAGACAAGTTGGTAATAAAACCGCTAAATTATTGGCAAGACAATATAAAAATATAGATAATATTATAAATGCTACTTTTGAAGAATTAAATAGTATCAATGATATAGGCCCAATTATTGCTAAGAATATTGTAGAATACTTTAAGGAAGAAGATAACATTAAACTTATAAATGATTTAAAAGAACTTGGTATAAATATGACTTATATATCAAATAATAATTATAATGAAAGCGATGAATTTTTAAATAAAACATTTGTATTAACTGGTACTCTTAATAATATTACAAGAGAAAAAGCCACAGAAATAATAGAGTCTCTTGGTGGCAAAGTAAGTTCTTCAGTTAGTAAAAAAACTAGTGCTGTAATACTTGGAGATAATCCTGGAAGTAAATATGATAAGGCAGTTTCATTAAATATTCCGATTTGGGAAGAAGATGAATTTTTAGAAAAAATAAATCTTAAATAAAATACGTTTAATATTTACGTATTTTTTTTAAAATTGATATTAAAACATAATGTTAGTATATTTTAAATATACTTTTATATAAAAATATTATATAATTAATGAGAGGAATGATGTTATGTGTACTTGTATTAATTTTAAAACAAAAGATAGTTATTTTGGAAGAAATTTGGATTTAGAATATAGGTTCAATGAAAAGGTTGTCATAACTCCAAGAAATTATGAATTTAAGTTGAAAAATGGTAATATAATAAATACTAAATATTCAATAATTGGTATGGCTACTTTAGAAGATAAATATCCATTATATGCTGAAGCTTCTAATGAAAAAGGTTTATCAATTGCTGGATTATATTTCCCTAAAAATGCTTATTATTTCCCTAATGATAATAGTAAATTATCTTTAGCACCTTATGAACTAATACCATATTTTTTAGGTTTATATAGAAGCGTTAAAGAGATAAAAGAACTTATATTAAATTTAAATATAACAAATATACCATTTTCTTCTAAATATCCAGTAAGTGATTTACATTGGATGATTAGTGATAGTGATGAGTGTATAGTTATTGAACAAATGAAAGATGGATTAAAAATATATGAAAAT
>CALVSZ010000026.1 GCA_944359705.1 uncultured Bacilli bacterium
ATTTCATTTGAAAATGAAAATGATTTAAATAGAATAATAGAAATTATGAACGTAAAAATAAATTAATATGTTCATTTTTTTTAACAACGATAATGTATTCTTAGTACCCATTTAAGTTTTTTGTTTATGGGTGTTATATATATATGTTATTATGAAATGGCAGTACGTAGTAGGGTAAAAAGGTGTGTTAGTGTTTTTGTATTAATGCTAGGGCACTACAAGAAGGTGAGGTGTGTAATGAACGGACGCGTAAAGTGGTTCAACAATGAAAAAGGGTATGGCTTCATAGATCATCAAACAGGAGAAGATATCTTTGTTCATTATTCAGCTATTAAGCAAGATGGCTATAAAACTTTATCTGAAGGTCAATTAGTAGAGTTTGATTTAGTAGAAACGCCTAAAGGTTTACAAGCAATCAATGTTATAGCAGCAAACAAAATTAAAGCATAACAAGGGAAAATACAATCGTGTTTTCTTTTTCTTTTGATTTACTTTTTAAGGAAAATATGTTATTCTTTATTTAGAAATGAATTATTTTATATATGCAGAATAAAATATAGAAAGAAGGTAAAAAATGCGAATAGGATTAGCAAACGATCATAGAGGATATGAAAAAAAACAATTTATAACAAATTTTTTAAAGGATATGGGTTATAGTGTAATAAACTATGGCACTGATAGTAATGAATCTGTTGATTTTCCTGATTATGCTAAAAAATTAGGAAAAGCACTACAAAATAAAGAAGTCGATTTAGGTATTGCTATTTGTGGAACAGGGATTGGAATGAGTATTGCCTTAAATAAAATGAAAAATATTTATTGTGCCAAGGTATCAACTCCTTCAGAAGCAACTTTAGCTAAAGCTCATAACGATGCAAATGCAATGGCTATTTCTGAAGAGATGGATGATGAAACTACTAAGCAAGTAATTGAAAATTTTATTGAGACACCATTTTCAAATGTTAAGAAATATGTAAACAGAAATAAAAAAATAAGAGAAATAAATAATGATTAAAATTGGTTTGTATGTATTAATTATGCCAATTGTTATTTGGAGTTTTGATAGTATAAATATAAATAATATTTTTAAAAAAAACAGGGTATATCAAGCTAGAGTTTTTTATATTATTTGTATTTTTTCAATTTCTTATTTAGTTGTAAATTTTGTATATGATTTGTTTGGAGTAATAAGTTATTAAGAGAGGTATATAATGAAAAAATTAATTTTATTTACCATTATTTTAATTTTTATTCCTTTTTTTATTGTTAAAATTTATGGATTAGATACTGTCTCTGAAATTGAATTAAATTACATTAGTAATATTTTAGTTCGCGTTAAGAGAGTTGATACAGGAAATATTGATGTTATTCCTCTTGAAGAATATATTGTCGGAGTGTTAGCTGGAGAAATGCCAGTATACTTTGATATAGAAGCTCTAAAAGCTCAAGCAGTAGCTTCTAGAAGTTATGTTTTAAAGAGAATTGAGTATAATATAGATAATGATTATGATGTAGTTGACAGTGTTTTAAATCAAGTGTATTTAGATCGTGAATACTTAAAAGAAGCTTGGAAAGATGACTATGTGGTAAATATTAATAAATTAACAGAAGCTGTAAACGCAACAAGTGGTGAATATTTGTCATATAATGACGAAATAATTGATGCCATGTTTTTTTCAACAAGTAATGGATATACAGAAGACTCTAACAATGTTTTTAATTTAAGTTTGCCATATTTAAAAAGCGTAGAATCGCATTGGGATAGTGAGACTTCAACGGCATTTCATTCTAGTAAAAAAATACTTTTAAGTAAATTTTATGAATTACTAGGATTAAATTATAATAAAAAGTTAAATTATGAAGTAGTGGAAAAAAGTGATACAAACCGTAATATAAAGTTAAGTATAAATGGAACAGAAATATCTGCTAGAGATATGTATAATAAACTAGGATTGAAGTCAACAGATTTTTATATGGTTCAAGATGGAGAATATGTAATAATATATATGACAGGTTATGGACATGGCGTAGGAATGAGTCAATATGGAGCGTTAGGAATGGCTTTGGATGGATATAGTTATGAAGAAATATTAAATTATTATTATAATGGAACTTTAATAAAAAAAATAAAAAATTAGTATATAATTTAATTTTTGGTAAAGAAATATAATGAGGTGAAAAAATGACAAGGAGAAAGTTAAAACCATTTGTATTACCAACATTATATTCTTTAGCTGTAGTTATATTTATATTATGTATGTTTTTAGTACAGTCAATATTAAATAATTCATTATTAGAAGCAAATGAATTAAAAGATGATATAGAATATGTTGACGGAGATATAACTGATGATATTGATAAAGATATACCTGTAGTAGCTACTAAAATAATAATAAATAAGCCATATATTGATTCTAGTGTAAAGGTTGTAAAAAACTATTACGATTATTTAAGTAGCAGTGAAGAACAAGAAAAGTCAATTGTGTATTATGAGAATACATATATGCAAAATTCAGGAATTGATTTATCTTCAGGCAATGTATTTGATGTAGTTTCAATATTAGATGGAGAAGTTATATCAGTAAAAGAAGATGAATTATTAGGTAAAATAGTAGAAATAAGACACGAAAATGAATTAATTAGTGTATATCAAAGTTTGTCAGAAATTAATGTTAAAGAAAATGATAAGGTTCTTGCTAATCAAGTGATTGGAAAAAGTGGTGAATCTAATGTTAATAAAGATTTAGGAAATCATTTGCATTTTGAATTATATCATCATGGTAAGGTGGTTAATCCAATTAATTATTTTGATAAAAATGTAGATGAACTTAATTAGGCGGTATTCCGCTTTTTTCATAATATTTATTTTAATAAATATAATTTATTAGGTGAATATATGAATAAGCAAATTATAGATAGAGTTTATAAAGAGTATGAGTGTATAATAAATACAAAGGCTACAATAAGAGAAATTGCTAAGCTTTTTAATGTTAGTAAAAGCACAGTTCATAAAGACTTTAGCAATAGATTAATTGAACTTGATTACGAAAAATATATAAATGTTTCTAAAATATTAAAACATCATATTGATATTAGACATATTCGTGGAGGAGAAGCGACAAGAAAAAAATATTTGTATAAAAACAATAACTAAAATTGGATAAATGTGGTAAAATAAGAACTAGGGATGGTGATTTAATGTTTAATAAAGACATCGGAATAGATTTAGGTACTGCTAATGTACTTATATATATAAAAGGACAAGGAATAGTATTAAATGAACCAAGTGTTGTGGCTATTGATTCAGAAACAAAAAGACCACTTGCAGTCGGAATAGAAGCTCATGAAATGTTAGGAAGAACACCGGGTAAGGTAAAGGCTATTAAGCCAATGAAAGATGGTGTAATTGCAGACTTTGAAACGACTGAGGTAATGCTAAATTATTTTATAAAAAAGGTAAATGGCAAGAACTTTTTTTCTCGCCCTAGAATACTTATATGCTGTCCTTCTAATATTACCCAAGTAGAAAAAAATGCTATTAAAGAAGCTGCTGAAAGAACAGGCGCTAAAAAAGTATTTCTAGAAGAAGAACCAAAAGTCGCTGCAATTGGAGCAGGTATGGATATTTCTAAACCTAGTGCTAATATGGTAATAGATATTGGCGGTGGAACAACTGATATAGCAATTCTTTCTTTAGGAGGAATCGTAAATAGTACTTCTATTAGGATTGCTGGTAACGCTTTTGATAATGACATAATTAAATATATTAAAGATAAATATAAGTTATTAGTAGGTGAGAGGACTGCTGAAGATATTAAAATGACAATAGGTACCGTGTTTCCTGGTTCAAAAATAGAAAAAATGGAGGTAAGAGGAAGAGATTTAGTAACAGGTCTTCCCCATACAATAACACTTACATCTGATGAAGTAGAAGAAAGTTTGCGTGAAAGTGTTTATTCGATTATTAAAGCTGCAAAAAGTATTCTAGAACAAACTCCTCCTGAATTATCAGCAGATATTATAGATAAGGGAATTGTTCTAACAGGTGGTGGTTCTTTAGTAGATGGTTTTAGTGATTTATTAACGCAAGAATTAAAAGTTCCTGTGTTTATTGCTGAAAGCCCACTTACTTGTGTTGCGGAAGGAACAGGTGTACTTTTAGATAATATTCATTTAATTGACAATCATTAGAGTAAAAATATACTCTTTTTTTTGTAAAAAAATTCAGATATTATTCTGAACTTTTATGTATTAAAACATTTTTGTTAATAGAGATCTCTTTTACAAACGAAGATACTTTAGATTTAGGGCAAACTATGTATAATTTATTTTTGGTTCTAGTTAAAGCAACATAAAATAATCTTCTTTCTTCTGGAAATAAAATATTTTCTTCGTTTTGTGGTTTAATTAGCTTAATTAAAGGATCATCATCAATTTTTGAAGGGAATCCATATTTATCATCAATAGCATTAATTAAGATGCACTGATCAAATCCTAGACCTTTAGAGGAATGAATAGTTAAATATGTAATATTAGCTTCTCTACAATTACTACAAATAATTTTTTCTTTATTCTTTTTAATAAAATAGTTGTTGTTAGTAATAGAATCAATATCTTTTTTATATCTACCTAACATTAATATTTTATCTTTAGAATTGTTTTTATAGATATTTGTAATAATATCATTAATTATTTTAGCTTTATTAGTATCCTTTGAATATATATTACTATCATCATATATAAATATTTCTACTGGCTTATCTAAGTGTTTACTTGATTTTAACCTTTTTTCAATTTGACTTTTATTTTTATTAATAAAGTCTCCAGCTAAGTCTAATAGTTCTTGAGAATTTCGATATGTGTTTTCAATTGGTATTACACTTGCGTCTTTCATATATTTTTTAAAGTCAGTAAACAAATCAATTCTAGAACCTGCAAAAGAAAATATTGTTTGATAATCGTCGCCTACGGCAAATATCTTTGATTTAAATAAATTAGCAATTTTAGCGGTTAAATTATATCTTTGTACTGATATATCTTGATATTCATCGATGATTAAATATTTATAATTAACCCCTAGATCTTTTTCTTTAATATTAGTAATGTTTTTATATGCTAAATTAATCATATCTTCAAAGTCAATTAAATTACTTTCTTTTAGTTTAGTTTCATAATAATCATAAGATTCTTCAATAACCTTAAGCTCTAGTATAAGTTTATCGTTATGTATTTGTTTATATAATTCCCTAAAGTCATCTTTATCTCTATTACTTCCTTTAAAATAACTAATAAAAGGTATTAGTAAGTTATTTATAAAGTCATAAAAATAAATATCTTCGCTTGTATTTTTTAAGGTATTATATACTTCATCTAAGTCTTTCTTTCGAAAAGTATAACCTCTTTTTTTTATTTCTTCACGTAATTTATTAATA
Source organism: uncultured Bacilli bacterium (assembly GCA_944359705.1). Classification (GTDB taxonomy): domain Bacteria; phylum Bacillota_I; class Bacilli_A; order RF39; family UBA660; genus CALVVX01. Next base: position 5,433 of record CALVSZ010000026.1, read on the forward strand.
ATTGTATTTCTATCTTTATTAGAATAACTTAGTATAAATAAATCTTTATCAAAATATTTCTTATGATATTCTTTTTTTAATTTTAATGTGTACAAGTAGTGTTTTAATTCTTTTTCGGTAAAACTGTTATTATTTCCTAATTCATCTACTCCAAAATGTTCAATATAATTAAATAGTTCATTTTCATATATATAAAAATCAGGTTTGTAAGATTTATTATTCTTTATGTTCTTATTTAAGTTCTTTTCGTATTCATAATTAATAGAATTTAAATATAAGAAATTTGCAATATCCACTTCTTCTTTTGATTTTACAATTTCTCCTTTAATTGTTTTATAATAGTTTTTTCTTTTGTTTACTTGCGCTTTAATATATTCTTTTAAATCTGTACTATTTTTTGTATATTTTCTTTTGTATAAGTAATCGTGGTACTCTTTAAAGTTTTCAAAATCTTTAAAATTATCGCTTAATTTTAAAATATAATTAAAGGCATTATAAAAGTTATTAAATTTTTCCTTATCTTTAAATAATACATTTTTTATATAATTTATAAATATTTTATATTGACCTGCTGTTTCAATAATATTTAAGTGTTCTTTGGTAGACGCTCTTAAAATATCAAGACCTAATTTGTGAAAAGTATATACATCAACATTATTTAATCCAAATCCATTTTGTAATCTTTCTTTAATTTCATCGCAAGCCTTATTGGTAAAAGAGATAACGGCAATATCTTCTTCTTTGTAATGACACTTGTCAATTAAATATTTTACTTTAGCAGTCATAGTAGTAGTTTTACCAGAACCTGCGCCTGCAATTACTAAAAGGTTTTCTTCTTCACATATTATTGCTTTTCGCTGATTATCATCTAGTAAAATATATTTATCTATATTTTTAAACATATTATCAAAATAATCTTTATAATCTATTAATTTTTTATTAATATAATTAGCATTATGTTTTTTTAATATTTGCTTTTTTTTAATTATAATGTCTCTTAAAAAAGTATAGTTAATATTATCATGGTGAATATAATTATATAAATATTTATATTTTTGTAAAAAGGTATAATACATTTTATTTGTGATATAGACATCTTTAGTTATAAATTTTTTATATTTTAATATAAATTTTTTAATTTCTTCTTCAATATAATTATTATTCATATTTTCACCCTATATTAATAATATCATAAAAAAAGATATTCTTCTATATCTCTTAAAATAAATTGATAGTTTGCTTTTATTGTGGTATAATGTTTATGATTTTATTGAGGAGGATCTTATGAAATTTAGAGTAGAATCTAGGGATTTAATGATTTTTGGAATATTTTGTTTGTTTTTATTATATTTTTGTGCAATAATAGTTCTCAATGTAAATGAGCTTGCTGTGTATGGTAAATTTTATGGATTTTTACCATTTGAAGCATTTACTGGTGATTTTATAGCGACAACTATAATGTTATTTATTTTTGCATTAATAGGTATATTTAGTGCAGTTAGTTCTTATATATTTGACCGAGAAAAAGGTTTTGGATTTTCTTTTGGAAAGAAGGATAAAGGATATTCTAGATGGTGTAAAGATTCGGAGATGAAGAAGACTTTAAAAGAAGTAGATCCAACGGCTTATACTGCTGATGCGGCCGGTTTAGTAATAATCAATAATGGTAAAAAAATGTGGGTTGACGATGGTGAGATGCACAATGTTATTGTGGGTGCAACTGGTTCAGGTAAAACTCAAGCCGTAGTATTTCCACTTGTCCAAAGTTTAGCTAAACATGAAGAGTCAATGATTATTACTGATCCTAAGGGTGAAATATATCAGACAACAGGAGAAATGTTAAAGGAAAGAGGATATAATGTTGTAATTTTAAATTTTCGTGATCCCCAACGTGGTAATGCATGGAACCCAATGACTCTACCTTATAATTTATATAAAGAAGGAAATATGGATAAAGCAATAGAATTACTTGATGATTTGGCTTTAAATATATTATATGAAGAAAAGGGAGGTAATAGTGATCCCTTTTGGGAAAAAGCAGGAGCAGATTATTTTAGTGGACTAGCATTAGGATTGTTTGAAGACGGAACGGAAAACCAAATTAACTTAAATAGCATTAATTTAATGGCTACTGTTGGTGAAGAACGTTCTGGGGGACCTAATAGTAATTACATTAAAGATTATTTTAATATGAAAGATCCCTCTAAGCCAGCATATATAAATGCATCAGGTACTGTATTTACTGCTGAAGAAACAAAACAAGGTATACTTTCTACTTTTAAACAAAAAATTAAAATATTTTCTAATAGAGAAAATTTATCAGAAATGTTAAGTCATAGTGATTTTGATATGAAAGATATAGGAAGAAAGAAAACAGCAGTATTCTTGGTAATACAAGATGAAAAGAAAACTTTACATCCTCTTGCTACTATATTTATTAAACAGTGTTATGAAACTCTTATTGATGTTGCCCAAGAAAGTGGTGGAAAGCTTCCATATAGAACTAACTTTATATTGGACGAGTTTGCAAACATGCCACCTTTAAAGGATGTAACAACAATGGTAACGGCTGCTAGAAGTAGGTTAATTAGATTTAATTTTATTATTCAAAACTATGCACAGTTAACTCAAGTTTATGGTAAAGAAAATGCTGAAACTATTAAAGGAAATTGTAATATAATGTACTTAATATCTAATGAGTTATCGGCTCTTGAAGAAATAAGTAAAATGTGTGGTGAAGTTAAATCAAAAGAAAAAGATAAAACAGCGTCAACTCCACTTGTTACTGTTAGTGATTTACAAAGATTAAGTCAATTCGAGATGATTACATTGCGTCTTAGAATGATGCCATTTAAAACTAAATTAACACCTGATTTTAAAATGGATTGGGGAAGAAAATATCCAAAAGCAGAGTTTCCTACGAGGGAAAGGGTGCCATTAGATTTATTTGATGTAAGAGAATTTGTTAAAGAGAAGAAAAAAGAAAAGATGAAATCAATGTTTGGGGGAGAAGAATCAGGTTCATTATTTGGCGGTTCAACACCTTCTAGTTTTGGTGGAGGCATGGGAGGCAATCCTTTTATGTTTGATAATCCGTTTGCGCCATCACCTTCACAAAAAACATCATTTAATGTTGATGAATTGGTAAAGAAAATTGATGAAAAGATTGCAGAACTTGAAAAAGAAGAAAATGACTCTAAAGGGAATTCTGCAAATGATTTGCTTGTAAGTAACAATACTAGTAATTTAGAAGGTATGGATAAATTTAAAATTCCAACTTCTAATAATGATAATCTTGTTAATATAGATAATATTATCAGTAATATAAATGATAAGGAAAAGGAAAAAAATAATGTTTCTAGTAGTGTAGAAGAAGATGATGATGCCTTCTTCGACGACTTCTTCTCAGATAATTAACGAGGAAACTCGTTTTTTTTTTACATATATTTTATAAATTAGTAAAAAATATATATGGAGTGATATAATGAAAAATAGTGATAATGAAATAAATGTATTAGATGAATTAAATAAAGGTGTATCAATGGGAATGGATGCAATCCACTATGTTTTAGATAAGGCAGAGGATAAAAATTTAAAAAAGGAACTTGAACATCAATATAAGGAATATGAGTCTATATCAAACAAAATATGTAAATTATATTCTAAATTTAGTGAAAAAGATCCCCATGAAACTAGCGTTTTAAATAAAGTGTTAACATGGTATGGCGTAGAGATGAAAACGTTAGTTGAAAATAGTGCTTCAAAAATTGCAGAATTAATGTTACAAGGAACAAATATGGGGATTATTGAAGGTAGAAAACTACTAAATCACAAGGATATTGATGATAAGGTTCATAGTTTAGTAGAGGAATTTGTAGATATGCAAGAAAGCGCTGTAGAAAATTTAAAACAATTTTTATAAAATATACTTAATAACTAAGTATATTTTTTTAATGACTTTATATAATAAGTTTGCTATAATATTAGATAGTTTATAGTATGGTGATTATAATGAGTAAGGAAAGAAATATATATGTAATGTTGTCAGCGACAGAATTAAAAACAGGAAAATTAATTCGCTTTTTTACAAGATATAAATATAATCATGTATCTATTAGTATAGATAATGAATTAAAGTATTTATACTCTTTTTCAAGATTATATAAGAGAACTACATTATATGCTGGTTTAGTAAAAGAATCTGCTCTTAGATATAAAGATAGTAAAGTAAAAATATATAAAATACCTATTGATAATTATTCATACAAGAAAATAAAAAGATATTTAAATATATTAGATCATAGTAAAAACAAGTATATTTATAATTTTTTATCAGCATTTTTCTTTCTTTTTCATAAAAAAATAAATATTGATAAAAGTTATACTTGTATTGAGTTTTGTATATTAATTTTAAGTAGATATGTAAAAGTGTTAAATTTAGACGAGAACAAATTTTATTCCATAAAAGATTTGGATAAAATACTAAGTAAATATTTAATTTTTAAAGGTGATTTTTATATAAACAAAAGTTTGTCTTGGGATTATGATGATTATTTAGATAATAATCATATATTATATAATTATTTTAACGTTGTAAAAAATATATTCATATTAATATATCGTTTTGTAAAATATTAAGGAGGAAGTATGTTAAAAATAGAAAAATTAACTAAATATTATGACAATATAAGAGGAGTAGAAAATTTGTCTTTAGAATTAATGAGTGGTGAAATATTTGGATTTATAGGCCCAAATGGAGCAGGGAAGTCTACTACAATTAAATGTATAATGAATTTTATTAATAAAACAAGTGGCAATATTTATATTAATAATATTTTAGTAAAAGATAAGAATTTTGAATATAAAAATTTAATTGGATATTTACCTAGTGAAATACATTTATATGATGATTATACAGTATTAGAGATGTTTCAGTATTCTTCATTATTTTATTCAAATAAAGCGTTAAAAAGAGCATTAGAATTAAGTAAAAGATTAGAGTTAGAAACAAATATAAAGATAGAAAATCTTTCGCTTGGTAATTTAAAAAAAATAGGAATAGTATTAGCATTAATGCATGAACCAAAATTACTTATATTAGATGAGCCAACAAGTGGTTTAGATCCAATTATACAAGAAGAGTTTTTTAATATATTAAAGGAAGAAAAAAAGAAAGGTACAACAATATTTTTCTCGTCTCATGTACTTAGTGAAATAAAAAAAGTTTGTGATAGAGTGGGAATTATTAAGGAAGGGCATTTAATAAAAGTAGATACTATTTCTAATTTTAATAAAAATAATTATTTGAATATTCATATAGAAAGTAAAGATATAGAAAAGATATCTAAAGAATTAAATATAGATATTATAAATAATAATTTTATATATCAAGGGGATATAAATATACTCATAAATAAATTAAGTAAATATAAAATAGATAAACTTTTAATTAACGAACCAGAAATAGAAGAATTATTTATAGATTATTACAAGGAGGAAGTATGTTAAAAAGAGAATTAAAAATAACTAGAAAAAGTTTATTTATATGGTTATTTGTACTTATTTCTATATTTACTTTAGTTTTTGCAGTGTATCCATATATTATGAATGAAACAAGTGGTGTATCTATGGATGAACTACTGTCAATGTTTCCTGAAGAAGTCTTAAAAGCATTTAATATGGATATAGCAGATATTTCTACAGCATTAGGGTGGTTAAAAACTGAAGGTATTACATTTTTATTATTGATATATGGACTATATGCTTCAATACTTGGATCTAATATTGTTTTAAAAGAAGAAAGTGATAAAACAATAGAATTTTTATATTCAAAACCAATATCTAGAAATAAAATATTAACTACTAAAATAATTGCAGGAATAATTAATATATTTGTATTAGTATTATTAAATACAATATTTATAAATATAGGGTTACTAATATGTGATTGTTATAATTTTAAAGAAATTAATTTATTATGTTTAGTACCATTATTACCTACATTAGTTATATTTTTTATAAGTTTATGTATTTCTACTTTCTTTAAAAAAACAAAACAAACAATAGGAATATCTATTGCTTTAGTGTTTATAAATTATTTTATTTACACATTTGCTAGCATATCAAGTAAAATAGAAAATTTAAAATATATAACTGTATATACACTTGCGGACATTAGAAATGTAATAAACAACTTGAATTTTAATATAATCAATATACCTATATTAATTATGTTAATAATGATATTGTTATTTATTTCATATAAAAAATATAATCAAAAAGAATTCTTATAAAAAAGTATCATTGATACTTTTTTTATATTCTTTAAAAATATGAGTTAATCTTTCCTTTGCTTCATTAATTAATTTTAGTTGTTGTTCTAAAAATTCATTTTCGTTGAAAGTGTTGGGAATATAATCTTCATATTCTTTTTTTCTCCATCTATTAACTCTATAACGGTAAGTAAATTCCTAATGTCTAAATTTAGTTTGTTTCTTTTCTCTTCTATAATATTATAATTTATTATCTAGCTTTACCTTTCGTTTCTTCTTTTTTTTCTTCATCTACCGTTATTTTATTCGTATTATAATTATATAATTGTTTGCAATAATCAGAAAAAACTCAAAACTTTTGTTATATCGCTACAATTTGCTCTATATTTGATATATTCTTTGTATATAGTACTTGTTTGTAATTTTTTCTCTTCTACACTCTCGTTTCTTTCAATACTTTGTTCATAATTTTTATTTTCTAATTCTTTTATCATTGATATTAAATCTATTTTTTTATTTTCTTTAATAGAATTTACTATTTCTTGTGGAGTTGGTAATTTACCATCTTTTATTAGAAATTCTAAAGATTTATTGTAATTTTCTACTACTTTCTTATATTTATTTATACCAATTCTTTCAATTTCATCACATAATTCTTCCATATATATAGATGAATCTGGAAAATAAACTGCATTATTTTTGATAGTATTATCTATATCCATTTTAGAAAATAAATATTCAAAAAAACATTTTTTGTAAAAATCAGTTACTATAAGACTATTATTAAATTCTTCTCTAACTTTTTCTAGTTTGTCTAATTCATCGTTTTGTCCAGTAATTACATTCCAATGTAGTACTTGAGCAATATTATTTTCGTTTGCAATAGCTCTTATCGTTTCTCTAAGTTCTTTGCTGGTATTAGATTTAATATATCCATCATCTTCTCTTCTTAATGATAATGTTTCTGCTGTATATTTTCCTGTTTTTACAAGTTCTTTATTTATTGCATCATTTAATTTACCATCAAAAATAATTATACTTAAATTCAATTTAGATAGTTTTTCTTTTTCTTCTTGTGTTAATTTGTTATATTTTTCTTTGTTTATCAAAATGGAAGCATTGTTTGATAAAACGACATTCCCTTTTATTGCAGTATCCGTTGGAATTAAAGAAGTTATTTCAGCTTGTTTAATTTGTTCTTCTAGTCCATCAATTATAGCACATGTTTTATTAGAGAAAGTGTTGTTCATATCATCAGGTACTAAACCATTTAAAGGCCATAAAACCATAGAATTATAGCTAGAACTATATGGTAGATATTCATTTAAAATTTGATTGTTTTCTTTTTCTATTTCATTAATTGCATCTAATTTATTCCAATCTATTGGTTTTAGTATACCTTTTCTTTTTAATAGATCATTAATTGCAAATGAAAATTCTGTTCCTTTTTCTTTGCGTAAGTATGGTACTTCGCTTATAGGATGTACAATTCCATCAATTGGAATTATATTAGTAGCCCTTACTAATGCTACGTTAGTTATATTCACAAATATTCCTCCTTTTATTAGTTTTTTGTTTTCAATAATATAAATGGTAAAAACAAACTTATTCTAATACATTTAATTATAAATGAAGTCAATTTTTATAGTGAATTATTAATGATTAACAAGAAATGTTTACAAATCTTAATATTAGATTAAATAATATAAACGTTTAAAATTGATTAAATAATAGAATTATAAATAGTATTAAACTATACAATAAATAAATATAAAAATTAATAAATATTTAAATAATATACTTTATATTTAATTTAGATGATTATTTAAGTAGTAATATAAATTAAAGTTAAGTAATTACATTTATTCTCTTTGATTGTTAAAAAATAATATAATTATAGTTTTTTAATTATCTACAAAACTAATGGTTTCCTTTTGGAAGATAAAAAAAGGTTAATCGAAATTAACCTTTTATATATAGAAGTCGATTAGTTCGACTAATTTCACTCTGGAGCGAGTGTCGTAGTTATCTACAACTTTCTCTAAAGACGATTGAAATAAAAATCAATCATTAACTACATTTTACCACAAATTTTTTATAATAAAACAAAAAAATTAAAATATATGGTAAAATATAATAGAAAGGTAGGTGAATAATAAAAACGTTAACAAAAAAACTATTATTAAAAGATGAGAGGGTTCTAATAAAATGCTGTTTGCTTTCAATTTTTGTTATAGCTGGATTGTTTGCATTTTTTTCATCAATTGTTTATTGTAAAGATTTGACAAATTGTTTGTTAAATATGGCGTTTATGCTGATCATTTCAATCCCATTTTGTTGGATTGGGTTAAAAAATATAATTGAGACATTAGATCGTTATAAAAAAATAAAAGCAGAGGAATTAATTATTGTTGAAGATATAGCAATAGATAAAGAAATGCGTCAACATGGAAGCATTAGTGATACATCGGATAGTTATTGCCAATTATGTTTTGAAAAACATTCTTCATTAGCAAAGAAAAATGTTGTTGTTAGAAGAAGTGTATATGATGATACAAAATTAAACGACAAATTTTATTTAATTTATTTTGCAACTAAAAAAGGGCCAATATTATCTGGGTTTTATCCCACAAATATTATACTTTAGATGAATCATTAACAAAGAAAGTGAGAATTAAAATATGATAATAGATGTAAATCAAACTGTTAGCAAAAAGAAAAATCAATTTGAAATTATTTATAATGGTGAAAAAATATATATTGCTAATTTACCATTTATTTCTTTAAATGGAACTTTTGATTTGGAGAAATTGAGAGAAATTGTAGTAACTGATTTAAATGGTAATATAAAATATAAGACAAATTACAAATATATAGATAATAAGCTTGAAGAATTTATTCCATTAAAGTATTTATTTTTTGATTCCCAAAAGTTTTATCAATTAAAGATTATAGATATTTATGGAAATGAACTTTTTAGTATTTATGAAGAAATGAAGGAAATATGGCTAGGATGTCATATTTTAAAGGTTAAAGAAAAATTTTATAAATGTTATTCGGTCGAAGATGGTTATCTTAGACACGTAATGATTTATGATGATGATAAGCAAATTGCCGAATTATTAAAATCTAATGTTGTTATGGATGAAAAAGATACTTATAGAATATATTTAAAAGATAATTATAATTTTATGGCTAATGCAATATCATTTTTCGCATTATATCTTGATAGGACAGAATATAATTCCAGTTACTTAAAAATTCAAAGTCAAGTAGTAGAGTATAAAAAATCTTATTCTAAAATCAATAAATTTTATGATAAAAATTGGTTAATTGATAATTTTGATTGCCAAGATTATTTAGAAGATATAAACAAGAAGGTTGAAGAAACTAAAGAGAATATTAAAAAAGGTACAAAAAAAATTTTAAAAATAATTGGTATAAGTTGGTTAATATTAATAATTATCACTATCATAATCTTGTTAATTATATTAAGAAGTTAAAGATGAAATGATAATTTTTATGAATTGCTTGTAGAATGTTATTTTAGATACAAAGTAATGAGTTAAATTAAAATATAATCCTGAGTGGATTAAAGGAATTGGAGAAAAATAATAATGATTTTAAAAATTAGAAGAGAAAAATATTCTGGAACAGAAGAAATTTATAAATTATATGATAAGAATAATAATGAAATAAACAGCTATGAATCAATAACTAATAATAATGGCATTGAATCAAATATTCAATATAATAATGATATAGTAAATATCGTTATACCCAAAAACTATAAAGAAAAATCCATTATATATTCTAATAATCAAGATGTAGGTTTTATAGAATGCGCTCCTCCTGAAAAAGCAATAAGCGCAAGTTATTATTGGAATATGTCATTTAAAGGTAGAAACTTTAAACTATATGAGATAGGTTTTGGTAATAAAGGATTATATTTTGTCATTAAAGAAAATAATAAAACAATAGCAATTATTTCTAGTATGTTGATAGTAAACGACTTTAAAGATTCCTATGATTTATTTGTTGATAATGATAAAGATTCTATGATTTCTATTATATGTGCAATTTATTGGAATTTATATCGTGGGACAAGCTTTATTAAAGATGGTTCTTCAGGTCTTAATACAATTAATAAAACTTTAACAACGTTATCAAAAGAAATAAAAGAAAAAATAGATTTTGAATTTATGAATAACATTGCTAAACAGGAAAATTATGTAATAGATAATAAGAGTAAAAAAAGTTCAATAAATACAATTATTGGGGTAACGCTACTTGCTATATTTATTATATTTTTAATAATAGTTCTTGTTTTAGGGGGAAAAGAATGAAAATCGAAATAACAGATAAAGAAATATTAAAAGAATTAAATTACAAAACACATATAATTTTAAATTATTTATTTATTATAATAACAATATTTTTGGTAATTTTACCATTTTTAGTCTCAAAAACTGTAAATACTAATACCATTATAGAGTCTGTTGTTTACTTAGTGATTTTTGGAAGTACATTTGGCTATTTTAGTATTAGATCATTAAAAAATTTAAATAAAATTAAAAACAAATTAATTGAAGGAAATTATTATGTTGTTGAAGATATAATAGAAAATATAGATATAACATTAGATCATAGTGGAAGTGGTGATTTCAAAGAGAAAAATACTTATATAACTCTAAAAAATTGGAGTGCTACTTTTGACAAGGTATTACCAACATATAGTGAGAACTGCAAGAAACTTAATAATGGTCAAAAACTATATTTGATATTTGTTAATGATAGTATATTTCCAATAACTTTTTTCAGTAATAGTGAACATTCATTTACAAGTAAGTTAACTAATCTAGAAGAAATTCATTTTAAAGATAATTCACAAAAAATTATAAAATTTTAATTGTAAAAGAAATATAAAAATCAAAAAAACTAATCTAAATAAAAATGGACCATATTCAAGAAGAAGGTGTTATTAAGATCAATCTTTATGATTGGTCTTTTTATAATTCAAAAAGATTTAGAAACTTTATATTTCTAAATCAAAATCATCTTTTTCTTTACTATCGTGTTCTTTACTAAACATATAAGTATCTTTTAAATCTTCAAAAGTTTCATCACTAATAATACCTTTTGAATATAAATCAATAGATACATCTCTATATTTATCTCGTACTTTTCCTCTGCCAAATAATTTATCCCTAATAAGGTTAATAACACTTAAAAATTTATTTTTCCAAAATTCTAGTTTTTCTTTTAGTGAATAATTTTCTTCTTCTAACTCTTCAATTTCTGTATTCTTACTTTTAAGGTTTTTAGTAAGTGTATCTATCCTTAAAGATAAAGCATTATTGTTTTCAGTTAGTACCTTAATCTTCTCACGATTTTCTTTTAATTCTTCATCTACGTTATTTAAAGTAACAGATAGATTTTGAATATTTTTATATTCATTATTCGTTTTATCAACTTTATCAATGAAAGTAATAAGTTTATCTTTATCTTCTTGTTTTAAAACATATTTATCTTTATTAGTTATAGTAGTCTTTAAATTATCAACTATATTCTTAATTTCTTTAGAATTATTATCTAACTCTAAAGATTTTTTATTTGCTATTTCTAACTTTGTCTGATTTTTTGATAATTCTTCTTTCGTTGCTTGATAATTAGTCATATCAGAAACGTGAATATCACGATTTCTTCCTTTTAATTTTTTCTTTAAAGAGTTATTGAGATTATATTCTTTATTAAATGATTCAATACAAAAAATCCTCATTTTATCTTGTAATTTTGTTAGTGATTCTTTTGTAAAAACATCTGACTTTCCAACTTGTTTAGACATACCATTTTTATTTTTATATTTAATTGGAATTCCTACAATATGAAGATGTGGACTTGTTTCATCATAATGAATAATGGCACTAGCTATTTTAAAGTTTGGTAACATTGTTTCTAAATCATCAACTTGGTTTTTATAAACAGTAGTCATACGTTTTTTAAAATCTAAATCTTTGGT
>CALVSZ010000027.1 GCA_944359705.1 uncultured Bacilli bacterium
TCACTTTCGTTCGCCCTTGATTTTTTTCTAATTAACTTCTTTTTTTATGATGTCTACCGATTGGGGTTCACATCATTATTAGCTTCTTTTAATATTTTATCTATTAAACCATATTTAAGTGCTTCATCACTATCAAAAAATTTATCTCTTTCAGTATCTTTTTCTATTAATTTAATATTTTGTCCAGTATTGTTTGCTAGGATTTTATTTAATTTATTCTTTAATTTTATAATTCTATTTGATGCAATTAAAATGTCTGTAGCTTGACCTTGAGTACCTCCTAGTGGTTGATGAATCATAATTTCTGAATTTGGAAGGGCATATCTTTTACCTTTAGTGCCACTTGATAGAAGAAAAGCTCCCATTGATGCAGCTATACCAATACAAATAGTGGATACATCACTTTTTATAAAGTTCATAGTGTCATATATAGCCATTCCTGCGGTAATACTACCCCCCGGTGAATTTATATAAATACTAATGTCATCATGGTTAATACTATCTAGATATAATAACTCTGCTACAATATTATTAGCACTAATATCGTCAATTTCTCCGGTTAGAATAATTATTCTATCTTTTAAAAGTCTAGAATAAATATCATATGTTTTTTCAATGTTTTTTTCTTTTTCGACAATTGTTGGTATAATCATTTTATCACCTATTAATAGTATATTTTAATAAAATGTAATTATTCTTTTAAAGTAAATAGAAATATTGACAAATTGCGATAAATATTATATATTAATATTATGTGAAGAGGAGGATGCTTATGAGTTGTGATCAAGTGATGCCTATAATAAGAATAGTTAGAGATGGTATTTTACCAATATTTCAATGGGGAATTCCTATTATTTTGATTGTATTAGGTACAATTGATTTAGGAAAAGCAGTAATTGCAAGTAAAGAAGAAGAAATCAAAAAGGCGCAACAAATGCTTATTAAAAGATTAATTTATGCTGTGGCAGTATTCTTTGTTGTTACGATTGTTACGTTAGTATTTGGTTTATTTGCCAAAACTGAAGATTCTAATCTTACTAATGTGGCTAATAGTTGGCTTGATTGTTGGAATCATCCATAAGAAATATAAAAGATTTACAACTATTATTTTATTGCAAATAATGATTGGAAAATCTTTTTTTTTATGCTATAATAAAAATGATTTATTGGCGTTTTATGTCTTAATAAAAAATGGAGGTAATTTTATGGTAAAATTCTTACTTATAAATGAAATAGGTGCAGCTATTGTTGATGCGCTAAGAACTTTTCTAGGTTTTCTTTGTAAAATTATTTATCCATTAATTATTGATGCTTGGGATTTATTTATTGCTTTATCAAAGGCACAGATATTTAATAGTGAAGGCGATGGCATTGTAAATGATATGTATACTAAAGTTGGCCTTGTATTAGGACTTTTTATGTTGTTTCGTGTTATTTTCTCCCTTTTCCAGATGTTTTTAAATCCTGATACTTTAACTGATAAAGAAAAAGGAATAGGAAGTATTGTCAAAAGAGCAATGGTAGTAATTATTTTACTAGCTATGACTCCTAAGATATTTGGATGGGCTTTTCAACTTCAAGAAATAGTAATAGATGATGGGGTTATTGCTAAATTTGTTTTAGGAACTGATACAAGTGATCAAAATGTAAAAAAATTTGGGTCTGCTCTATCATTAAATTTGTTTAGAAATTTTTATGTATTAGATAGTTATAACGAGGAGGCTGCATCTGGTAAATGTCCAACATTTAAACTTACTTATGCAGAATTATATGATTATGGTACACTCGATTTAATTGATCAATGTTTAACTACAAAATATGAGGCGGGTAAGTTTGCTGCTTCTGAAGAGGCGCAACAAGAATTTAATATATCTGCAGATATAGATGAAGATTATGAAAGGTATGCTATTAATTTTACACTAAATGGTGTATTGGCTGTTGTTGCTGGTATAGGTGTTTTATATATTATAATAACTTATTGTGTATATTTAGGCGCTAGGGTTATTCAACTAGCATTCTTACAAATAATTGCGCCAATTCCTATAATTTCATATTTAACGCCCCAAAAAGATAATGGATTATCAAAATGGGCAAAAATATGTATTTCGACGTATATTGATGCGTTTATAAGAATTGCTTTAGTATATTTTATTTCTTTAATTATTAGTAATATCATTTCAGAAGGACAAGAAGGATTAGATAATTTAATAGCTTCTACTGATATTACTAAAGATAATCCATTATACGCTTATTTACTAATATTTATTATACTAGGATTATTAATGGTTGCTAAAAAAGTTCCTGATTTATTAGGAGAAATATTCCCAAGCTTAGGAGCTGGTAAAGGTAAACTTGGATTTGGATTAAGCTGGAAGAAGATGACTGATAATATGCTTGGATGGAAAGCTATTACTGGTGCTACTAAAATGGCAACAGGAGCTGCAACAGGAGCTGCAATTGGATTTGCAGGAGGTAGAGGTGTTGGTAGACTTACTGGTATAGTCGGTGGAGTAGGTCGTGGTGTTGCATCCGGATTCAAAAAAGGTGGAGTTGTTAAAAATATTGGCGATGTTGCTCGAGCTCAATCTAAACGTAACGCTCAAAAAATTGATTGGAGAGATTCTGGTTCAACAATGACTGGTAGGTTTGCTCAAAGAATGGCAAACACATTTGGATTAAAAGGTTCAGCAGAAGTTTTTGAAAATCAAATTAAACAAAATCAAAAAGAAATTGATAATAGAAAAACTTTACAAGAATCTTATAAGAGACTTAGTGGATATAAAAAGTCAATGGAAGAAAGAGCTGAATCTAAATTGTTGACTGGGGTTTTTGATCCTGCAAATGATATGCACGCATACAATTTGCAAAGAAGATTATTACAAGCAGATGCTAGAGTTAAAAGTGCTGAAAGCGCTTTAGCTAGTGCTAAAAATTCTGCACCTTCTCTTGCTGAAATTAATAAATTAGAAAAAGATCTTGCTAATGCTAGAAGTTCTGGAGCGCCACAAACTGAAATTAGCAAATTTGAATTGGCTTTAACAAATGCTAAAGCCTTAAGAAAATCAGCTGATGAAAATATACGTAATCTTGAAGATAATTTGGTAAAAGTTAAAATGGATTACAATAATACTCTTGATCAAAGCAAGAAAGAGTATATTACGGCTGCTCTTAATAATGATATTTCCGATGGACGTATTGTTTCATTAAGCGAGGATATGACAAGCACTGTAAGAGCTAATCCTGGTGCATTTGATAATATTGATTTTGTTCCAACTGATTTTGATATTATTGATAAAGTTGAGAAAGAAGCAAGTAGCAGAACTAGTGAATTAGATCGTGAAATAGAGACATACAATGTTGCTAATGCAAATATTAAAAATTCAGAAGAATATAAAAGAGCAACTGCTGATAGAAATGCTGTTGGAGGACATAAGGGTGGCAAATAATTTTATAAGAATATAGAGGAGGTTATTTATGAATGATAGAAGGTTTTTGATACCAGCTAATGCAAAAAGGGGATTGTTGATATTTAGCTTTTTTAGACCATTTGATTTAATACTATTTGGAACAGGAATGCTTATTAGTATTTTGTTATTGGTATTGGTTTCATCTAATAGTACTATTGCACTTATATGTTCATGCCTACCTGGTGCTTTAGTGTCTCTTTTGGTCTTTCCAATTCCTAACTATCACAATGTTATGGAAGCACTCATTAGTTTAATAGAGTTTTATGGTAATAGAAGACAATATAAATGGAAAGGTTGGTGTATGTATGAACAATTCATCCAAGATGACAAAAAAAATTAATTATTCTTCACAGTATACAGAAAGTTGGATTCCCGTTCGTGATATTACAAATGGGATGATAATACTAGATAATAAATTTAAAGTAACAGGGGTAAAAATTGTTCCAAGAAATATCTTTATCTTAGATCAATGGGCACAGGATAATGTTATTAATGGACTTAAGAATTTTTATAATACTATCGATTATGAATTTTGGTTAATTTCTGCCGATAGACCTGTTGATATTTCTAGTTATTTGGCTAAATTAAGACTTCTATATAATGATGCATCAAGTCCTGTTATGAGAAAATTGATCGACCAAGATATAAAGAAAGCTAATGATTTTATGGATAATAATGTAACTGATATTGAATATTTCATTTTGTTTAAAGAAAAGGATGATGCATTAATTCAAAAAAGACTTAAAAATTTAATATCAGGTTTAGCTAATTGTGGTTTGGAAGCTCACGCTACTTCTAATCAAGATTTAAGAGTTCTTTTAGATAGTTTCTTTAATGGTAATGCTCCTGCTACTTTTGGGACGGTGATGCCTTCATGAACATAAAATCACAAATAGCTCCAAAGGGGCTACAGTTTAATCCAGCAGATTTTATTATAAGCGACAAGTATGCAACAATATTAACAGTTATTTCTTATCCTAAATTTATTGACTATGGTTATTTAGCTAATTTTACTAGTGTAACTGGTATTAAAATGGTAATTAAGCATATTCCATTACCTTTTTCTGTATTGGCAAAAATGTTAAATAAAGAAATAGCGGAATTAAGGGCTAATTATCAAGATGAAAACGATAAAACAATTCAAGAACGTATTAGGCAAGATATTGAATCACTTGAGTATTTTATTCAAGATTTTACTGCATCTCAGTCTAGAACATTTGACTTCCAGTTACATATTATGGTAACTGCTGACACTAAAGAAGAACTTGATAATAAAAAGTTAAGTTTAAGAAATTTTTTAGATTCCTTAGGAATGCGAGCTATTCCTTTGAGATTTGAACAGGAAAAAGTTTTAAAATCAATTATTCCAATATTTGATGATCAGCCAATTGAAATGCGTATAGGGACTCCTATGCCTTCTACGACAATGGCAGCAATGTATCCATTTATTTTTGATAGCGTTAAAGATGATGGATTATCAACGTTGCTTGGAATAGATTTTTCAGGTGGTGTAGTTTTATTTAATCAATTTTTGTATCAACTAAAAAAAGAAACGAATAGAAATAATGCTAATATGATTTTACTTGGAACATCAGGTAGTGGTAAATCTACAGCTGCTAAATTACTTCTTAGAAGTCATATTAGAAATGGTTATCAAATTGTAGCGGTAGATCCTGAAGAAGAAATTTATCAGATGGCTAATTTATATGGAGGTAGTGTTGTTGATTTAGGTAGTGGAGGTTCTAAAGGTATTGTAAATCCTCTTGAAATAATAATGGATGGCGATTATGATTCTAATCCTAATGAAGTTAGTAGAAGTATCTTTACTATGAATTTACAATCACTTAAAGCATTTATGAAGTATTATTCTCCTGATATAGAAGATGACGTATTAACTTTATTTATTGAAATTGTTCAAGAAACGTATGCAAGATTTGGTATAGGATTTGATACTGATTTTTCAAAAGCAAAATCTAATAATTTTCCAATTTTTAGTGATGTATATGCGACTGTTCGTGGCAAACTTATGTCGATGACAGAAAAAACTCATGAAAGAGATGTAATGGAAAGGTTAGAATTAAAAATCAGACCATTTGTAAACGAACTTAAATATTTATTTAATGCTCATACATCTATACCTGCTAATACTGATTTTATTGTATTTAGTATTAAAAGTTTGATGAATACAAGTTCAAATATTAAAAATGCATTACTATTTAATGTATTAAAATATGCATGGAGTTTATGCTTAAATCCTAATATTAATACTGTCTTATCTGTTGATGAAGCTCATGTATTGCTTGGAGCACAAAACTCTTTGGGAGCAGAATTTTTAGCGCAAATTCAAAGACGTGCTAGAAAATATAATACTGGTACTATTATAATTACCCAGCAACCTTCAGACTTTGTGGGTGGAGAAGTTTTTGCCCATGGTAAGGCTATTTTTGATAATGCTTCTTATTATTTAGTAATGGGATTAAAAAAGCAAGCGGTAGAAGACTTAAGTATGTTAATAGATTTAAATGATAATGAAAAAGAAGCAATAAAAAGATATAATCAAGGTGAAGCTTTATTTGTATGTGGTAATAGACGAATGCAAATAAGTGTTGTTGTTAGTGAAAGTGAACTTGATTCTTTTGGTTCAGGTGGTGGCCTATAATATAGGTGGTGATTTTGCTTGAAAGATAGTTTTAAAGAAAATGATGATGGAAAAAATAAACAAAATAAAATTATTTTTAAAAAAATTGGATTAGTGCGAATAATTATAGTATTATTATCACTATTTTGGATTCTTTGTGGATTAGTAATTATTACTAGTGTATTTAAAGTATTAGGATTACTCGATGGTGGAACAAACAATAATGCATCACTTATATATGGCGATAATGGGAGTTCTTTTTTACAAAGTGGCTCAGCCTTATTTGATGGAAGTTATACTGAAGCTGAATTTGTAGAACTTGTTAATAGTTTTGTACCTCCGGATGGTGTGAGTTCTGAAACTGGTCTTAATTTTAAGTGGGGATATAATACATACTTTAAAGCTAATGCCTCCAATTTTTATAAAATTGCAACTTCTTATGGAATAGATCCAAGATTCGTTTTTTCAATTGGTATTCATGAAAGTGGTTATGGTACATCTAATATTTCACAAGCTAAATTAAACTTCTTTGGATATGGAGCTTATGATAGTGATCCTTATGGTGGAGCTCATGGATATTCTAGTATGGCAGCTAGTATAGAAGCAGTATCTAAGGGTCTTAAAAACTATGTTACTGAAGGTACAGTTTACTACAATATGATTAAGGGAAAAGGATATGATCCTACTACTATTGAAGGTTGTGGCTCTATATATGCATCAGATCCCGATTGGGCAAAAAAAGTAAGACAAACAATGATTCGTATCTTTGGGCAAACTGTAAGTGCTACTCCTGTTGGAGATGGAACTGTTATTTCTGAATCAGGTGATGGCTATACTCAAGTTTATACAAGTAGTTATGGAAGAACTTATAAAGAATTTAAACAAAATGGACCATCTAGTTATAGAGACAAACCATACGGGGATGATACTATAGCAGCTCAAGGATGTAGTATTACATCCATTGCAATTGTGTTATCTGGTTATGGATATAATTATACGCCTGCAACATGGTCTAGTTCATCACTTGTTAGTATATATGGGGAAACTAATAAAGTTGTGCCATCAGTTAATCATACTAATTCAGTAAGTGGTGCTACTAGTGAAAATAAGGAAGCTATTCAAAATCATTTAAAGACTGGAAATCCAGTAATTATTCACGTACTTTCCAAAAGCCCTTTTACAGCAAATCAACACTGGATGGCCTTACTTGACATTAGCAGTGATGGATCACAAGTTTATTTATCAAATCCCAATATTACAGGTGTAAATGGTTGGGTTAATATTGATACAGCGCTTACTGATTTGATGACATATATTTTGGTAGGAGGAGGAAATTAATGGATAAAAGGCATACAATTTTATTGATTATAGTGGGGGCTATTTGTGTTGTATGTATTGTTGTGTCATTAGTTTTCTTTACAGATGATAATGGTATAAAAAGTAATGAAAATCCAATTTTAGATAGTGATAGGAATATTAAAACTGTAGATAATCGTAGTTCATTTTTAATTGTTTATAATAACATTTCTAACTTATTATTAAATTATTATAGTAATAAATACAATGTAGTTTATAATATATTAGGTAATGATTATATTGTAGAAAATGGTATTACTCAAAATAATATTAAAGATAAACTATCTTTTTTGAATAAAAATTATTTGTTTCATCTAAATATGATGTATGTATCAGAAGGTAATTATTCATCAATATTTTATATAAATGGAATAGCATATGGAGATACTAATCAAACAGAGTTATATATAAAGTGTATCTTAGACTATAATAATTTAACATATTCAATAACATTTATAGATAAAGATGAATATAATGATATTATTAAAAATAATATTATTCCTAATGAAGAAAATGTATCTAGTAATGAAAATAATAGTTTTTACATATCTACTAATGATGTATTATCTTATTGTGCATATTATTTATCTGATTATAAGTATTATATTCAATATGACCGTGATACGGCTTATAATAAGTTATCTAGCAGTATGAAATCATCTTTTAATGATTATAGTGATTTTTCAAGTTATATTGATGAAAATATAGATAGAATAAATTCTTCTTATATAAGTGGCTATAAATTAGTTAATGATAATCATAAAAATAATTACATATGTACTGATAATAATGGGTATGTATATGAATTTTATGAATATAGTATTTCTGTATATAGTTTAACATTCAGTAAGGATAAAAAGGAGGAGTAAAATGGATACTATAATATTGACATTTGAAAATGGGGAAAAAAGAGAATATATTAGAGGCGTTAAATTTCAAGATGTTGTTAATGATATAAAAGGACTATATCAGTTTGATATTTTATGCGGAAAATTTAAGAACCAAGTCATTGATTATGAAGACAGTATTTTAAAAAGTGGTAATATTATACTTTATGATTTAAATACTAAAGAAGGAAATAAAATCTATGAAAAGGGACTTACAATTTTATTTGAAAGTTGTGTTAGAGAAGTTTTGGGGAAAGATACTTCTATTAAAATTAGTTATTCAATAGACAGAGGAATATATTGTAAAATTAATAAAGAATTATCTGACGATATTTTAAAAGAAATAAAAAAATTAATGATGTTAAAGGTTGAAAAAGGTATTCCTTTTGTTAAAGTTGAAACCTCAAAAAATGATACTCTAGAATATTTCAAAGGCTTAAAAAGAGAAGATAAAGTAAAAATGATATATTATGATACATCACCTTTTATATCATTATATAAATTTGATGGTACTTATAATTATATTTTAGGTAAAGTTCCTCATGATAGTAGTGTTTTAAAATATTTTGATTTAACTTTACTAAACAATGGTATTGTTCTAAGATTTCCTTCTATATATGATAATGGTAAAATTGTTAAATATACGCATCATGAAAACTATTATAATTCATTAGAAGAATATTCAAATTGGGCTGATTTACTAAATATTAGTAATATTGGTGAATTAAATGATGCCATTATTAATGATAATGCAGGAGAAATAATTAAATTATGTGAAATGATTCAAGACTATAATTTATTAAATATTGCTGAGAAAATAACACTTAATAAGAATAATATAAAAATAGTTTTAATATCAGGGCCTTCTTCTTCTGGAAAAACAACAACTTCAAAAAAACTTGCTTTATATTTGAAATCTTTGGGATTAACTCCACATCAAATATCATTAGATGATTATTTCTTAAATAGAGACGACACACCATTAGATGAAGATGGTAAACCAGATTTTGAAAGCTTAAGAGCTATTGATATAAAGTTATTTAATTCTCAGATGGAAAAGATGCTAAAAGGTTTAAAAGTTATAACTCCTACTTTTGATTTTGTTAGTGGTAAAAAAACTTTTGATAAACCAATTCAAATGTCTGATAAAGATATTTTAATCGTAGAAGGATTGCATGCATTAAATAATAATTTATTAAAAAATATAGAGAAAAAGTATAAATTTAAAATTTATATTAGTCCTCTTGCTTTTATGGGAATTGATGATGATAATAGAATTAGTATGACTGATATTAGGTTACTAAGAAGAATGATTAGAGATAATAGAACAAGAGGGTATAATGCCGAAAAAACTCTATTGACTTGGAGTTCTGTTAGAAAAGGAGAAGAAAAATACGTTTTTCCATTTCAAGATGAAGCAGATGTAATATTTAATTCTATATTAGCGTATGAACTTGGCGTTATTAAAACATATGCAGAACCATTATTATTTTCAATAAAAGAAGAGAGTCAAGAATATTTAACGGCAATTAGATTGATAGAAACTTTAAAATTTGTTTTACCTATACCTAGTGATACAATACCTGATGTTTCTATTTTAAGAGAATTTATAGGAAACAGTTATTTTGAAAAATAAATATTTATAATAAAAAGTATAGATTAGATTTTATCTATACTTTTTCCTTTTTTAATAAATTTAAATAATCATTAATATATAATTCTAATATATATACATATATTAAGAAATCATCATTTTCTGATAAGTCTAAACTTTCTAAAATATCTTTATTTTCGTAATTAATATCTTTATAGTTGCCTTTTAATATCTGTTCAAATATATCTAAATTTTGTTTAATAATGTCTAGAAGTTTTGCTTTTTTTACAGATTCATTTAACAAACTGTATGCTAGTATTAAATTACCAAATTCATCGCTAGCCGAATCATTTTCTTGAATATTTTTCGCTGTGTTCTCCATAGTCTATGTATCCTCCAAAGTCTATATGTTCCTTTTTTAAATCAAAGTCATCAATTATTGGTGCTCTTCTACCTAATTTAATTTTTCTGCTTTGATACGCCCTAAGTGCATTTTCGTATTGAAGTTTAGCTCTTTGAATCCCTTCTTCTTTATAGTAATCTGTCATTGTTCTTAACAATTCTTCATCTAAACCAAAATCTATTAGTCTTGGTTTCCCTTTTTCGTTATGTTTTATTCCTTTTTTTGCCCAATTATATAATGCAAGATAATAACTATTTAATTGTTTATTTACTTCATCATAACTTGTTCGATCAAAATTATGCCTTTCTTTAAATATAGCATTATCTTTTTCTATTTGCGCAACTCTTTGTTCTTCTTCTTTTTTCCATCTATTTTTAACAGCATCAATTTTTGATTTATAAGTCCATTCTTTTTGTATGTAAGATATAACATCATATGAGTAATCATTTTTTGTAGTTCCTAAACCAATATATCCCTCTCTTGTATGTTGGTAAGTATCACTTAATGGATTGTGTCCCGTAACTGTTGAATTTTGGAAAGTTTTCAAATGTTTCCCTTCATTTATAAAGTCAATTAATAATAATAATTGTTCTCCAGTTAGCATTTTAAAATATGTTTCATTCCTTTTGAAAAATTCAAGACCATTTTCGCAAATGCCTTTAAATAAATTAGTTAATTCAGTTTTGTTTCCTAATACTTTATACTTATCAAAAAAATATGCTGATTCCTTAGCATATAATGCTAAGTTCTGATTGTTTTCAGCTTCTTCATAATCATATCCACCGTATGCCATGCTTACTCTCCTTCCTAATATATATAATATCATATTTAAAAAATAAAACAATAATATAATTGAATTTTTATTTTATTTTTGTTAAAATTAATATAGAGGATGGTGTATGATATGGCTATTAGAGTGGCAATAAATGGTTTTGGAAGAATTGGACGTCTTGTAAGTCGTATATTATTAGAAGATGGAGATTTTGATTTAGTAGCAGTTAATGATTTGACGGATGCTAAACAATTAGCGTATCTATTAAAATATGATTCTACTCATAGGAATTATGATAAGAATGTTGCATATAGAGATGATAATATTTTGGTAGATGGTAAAGCTATTAAAGTTTATTCTGAAATGGATCCTTCAAAATTACCATGGCGTGATTTAGAAATTGATGTTGTTTTTGAGTGTACTGGTAAATTTACATCTGATGAGAAAGCTAAGATGCATCTTGAGGCTGGTGCAAAGAAAGTTCTTATTTCGGCACCTGCAAAAGGAAATGTAAAAACTATTGTTTATGGTGTAAATGATGATATTTTAACAAATAACGATAAAATTGTATCAGCAGCTTCTTGTACAACTAATTGTTTAGCGCCAGTGCTAAAAATAATTGAAGATAATATTGGCATTGTTAAAGGATTTATGACTACGATACATGCTTACACAAATGATCAAGTAACATTAGATGTTGCTCATAAAAAAGGAATTGAATCAAGAAGGGGAAGGGCATCTTCAATTAACATAGTTCCAACTTCAACAGGAGCAGCACAAGCAATAGGTAAGGTTATCCCTAAATTATCAGGAAAGTTATTAGGGGGTGCTATTAGAGTCCCTGTATCAGATGGTTCTTTAATCGATTTAACACTAGAGTTGAAAAAAAATATATGTGTTGATAAAGTTAATGATTTATTCAGAAAAAATCAAAATAGTGTTTTAAAATACACAGAAGATCCAATTGTTTCTTCAGACATTATTTCTTCTACATATGGTGCAGTGGTAGATGGTCTATTAACAGAAGTAGTAAACAGTGATAAAAGTCAATTATTAAAAGTAGTAGCATGGTATGATAATGAAATGGGATATTCTAGTCAAATGGTAAGAACAGCCAAAAAGATGATGAATGTAAAATAAGCAGTTATTATTCTGCTTTTTCTTTTGAACAATTGCTATTATTTGTTTTTTGTGGTATGCTAGTAATATATATTATATAGTATAGGAGATGGTTTAATGGATTTTAAAAAGCTTATTTTTGTGTTTGTTATTACCATTTCTATTTTAACAGTTAGTGCTTTTGGAGTATCTTATGCATGGTATAGTTTTTCTAATGGGGCTACTTCTTTTACAGTTCAAACTGGAAATGATGATATATCTGTTATTTTTGCCCAAAGTGAATATGTTAATATATCAACAGGAGTCCCTATTGTAGAAGCAGATGTGCCTACAAAAGCAGGTATAAGTAGATTTGTTGTTTCACCTGATTCTTCTTTAAATGGATCAGAAATTGCTCTTTCAATTGAACTTATCAATGTAAATATTGATAGTGAATTAAAATGCAATGATTTTAAAATTCAATTACTAGAAAACAATTCTGTTATATATAATGGAACTGGTAGTAATATTACAGGTGATACAATAGTTTTAAAGGATATGACAAAGTTAAATAATTTAAATTCTGTTAGTTATGAACTTAGAATATGGATTAACGAGACAGGTGTTTCGCAAAATAATTTAATGGGGAAATCTTTTTCTGGTAAAATAAAAGTCTCAACATCTATTAAAAAATAGTGGTGGTGATAAAATGAACAAATTTATAAATAATTTTATTTACATCTTGATAGTTATTACTTTATGTTTAGTTACTTTTGGTATTACTTATGCATGGTTTATTATGAGTAGGACATCAAATAATGTAAACGCTACTTCTTCGGGTAATTTACAAATAGTATATGACAAAGGTCAAGATGTACAGGGTATGCTGTATCCTACTACTAGTAAGGATAATGGATTAAAGGCGAGTGTATCAATAAGCCAGACTTCAACTAGTATTCAAGGATTAGCTACTATAAGTTTAAATATAACAACTATTGATGCTGAACTTGCTATTTCAGCTTTAAAATGGGAATTATATGCTAATGATGGTAGTAATCCAGTTAGTACTGGAAATTTTGCAAATACAACTGCTTCTTCTGTTATTAATTTAGTAGAAAATTATGAATTATCTACTACTAATACAAAATTTGATTTATATATATGGTTAGATGGTAATGAAAGTAGTAATGATGTTATTAATAAATCATTCGGAGCATATATTTCTGCTTCTGCAGTTAATAAACCTGCTAATGTATCATAAAAGTAAACCCTATGTAAAAGAGTTTACTTTTTCTTTTTTTTTAGTATATAATTATAATGGTGATGGTATGAAAAGTAATACCTCTTTAATGTGTAATATAAAAAATAATGATGATTTAAATAGTATAGATAAATTAACAAAATATTTAGTTATAGATGTAATTAATTCTAGTAATGATGTTTTTTCTTTCTTGATAGAACATGGTCAAAATTATTTTTATGCTGAATTAATAGACGATTTAAAAGGTTTCTTTTTTGTTAATTATAATACTTTTATAAAGGGTGAATACCAAATTAAAAAAATTATTGAAGGGTTAAATAGTGAATTTAATGATTTAGAAAAATTAAGATATATTTATATTAATTTAGGTAAGTACTTAACAAATGATATTAACTCCCTTGAATATAAAAATGATAAATTTTCTTTTAATGATGTTGGTGTTATTAGTAATATGTGGGGATCTTTAGCAATGGGTAAAGCAAATAGTTTATCAGCATCTAAAATAGTTAAATATATATGCCATTTAGTTGGCTTAGATTGTAAAATTGTTTTTAATAATAAAATGTTTTATAATGAGATAACTATTGGCGGACAAAGTATATTAATTAATTTGTTTTTAGATATTCCATATATTCAATTTGGATTTCCTACTGTGTATTTCTCAACTTATAATGATGATAATCAATTAGATAAAAAGATTGGATACATAAATAAAAAATATAATTCTTCTTTACTAGATAAAACTTTTAAGAAGATGTTATTTAGTGAAAATTTTAGTATAGAGCATATATTAGATGCTTTAGAAAAAAATATAAATATAAATATGGTTGGCTCCTTAGAATTATATCAAATGTTAAATATGATTTTTTCTAGGTATTATCCTAATGAAAATATAAGTGTTAATAATTTATATATAAATTGTGAAGATGGAAAAAGGCAACATTTTGTATTAATATCAAGTAATGATAAATATTATAGTTATAATTATGAAAGTAATAAATTTATTATGTTAGATAAAAAAGAATTAATGGATTCTTTTAATATTGGTAAAATGGGTGTATATTTAGAAGAATCATTGCCATCTTTAAATATATATAGTTCTACAATATAACGGAGGTTTTGATATGAATATAGAATTTAGAAATATTACTTTTAAATATAAAGAAGAAAATATATTTACTAATTTTAATTTACAAATTAAAGAAAATGATTTAGCTTATTTAATTGGGTTAAATAATTCTGGTAAATCTACTATTATAAAACTTTTAAGGAATTATCCTTGTATTGGAGATATTTTATTTGATGGAATAGAACTTAATCAAAAAAACTATAAAAGTATTTCTAGTTGTTGTAGTATTATTGATGAAGAAAACTTAAACAGTATTTCTTTAGATGATTTAAAAAAATGCTTTGGTTATAATGATGAAGATTATAATAAGTTAGATATAAAGTCACCACAAACTTTTATGGATATTATTAAGTTAAATATATATTATTCTTTAATTAATAATAAATATAAATTTATTGTAATTGATGATTTAATTGATTATTTAAATAGTAGAGATAAGATGGTTATATACGAGTTAATAAAAAAACGTCACAAACAGTTTAAAAAAACAATCTTGGTATGTAGTAATAATGCATATGGAATGATATATTTTAAACGAATTTTGGTTTTAGATAAGGGAATTATTAAATTTGATGGAACGTTGAAAAAAATTAGTGAAATAGAAAGAGTATTTGATGAATTGGGAATATATATGCCTTTTATAGTAGATTTATCAATAAAATTAAAACTATATAATTTAATTGATAAAATTTATACTGATAATGTAAAGTTGGTGAACGATATATGGAAAGAAAAGAAAAAGTAAAATATGGGATTGAAGGAATTTTAGTAAAAGATTTTGATGCAGTAAAACAATTATTTTTAAATATTAAAATTAATGATATTGCTATTATTAATTATGAAGAAGATTTGTTTTTAGTTCCTAATTTGTATATGTTGTTAAAAAAAATGGTGTTTAAAAAAGTATCTGATGATAAAATAAAAAAATCTTTTAGTATGGTTGGTTTAAAAATAGATGATTTAAACACAGATCCTTTATTTTTAACTAAAAGCGATAAGTTTAAGTTGTTAATTGCATGTGCTCTTTTAAATAATAATGAAACTATAGCTATGATATTCCCTGATTTTTATTTAGATGATTTTTCTTTAAGTAAAATATTCAAATTATTTAATAAAATGGATAATAATTTGCATAAAAGAATTATAATTGTGTCAAATGATGTCAATTTAATATTTAAAGAATGTAGCAATTTGTTAATTTATAATGATGGTAAAATAATTTTAAATGTAAATAATAAAGATTTATTTGACAATAGGGAGATTTTATTAAATAATGGTTTTGTTCTTCCTGATATATTAAAGTTTATTGAGGTGGCTTTAGATAAAAAAAATATAAAATTAGTTCCTACTAATGATATTAAG
This sequence comes from uncultured Bacilli bacterium, assembly GCA_944359705.1. Lineage (GTDB taxonomy): Bacteria > Bacillota_I > Bacilli_A > RF39 > UBA660 > CALVVX01. The sequence goes on from CALVSZ010000027.1 coordinate 15,968, forward strand.
GAACTAATGAAAGATGTCTATAGAAATGTATAATAGTTGTGTTACTTATAAAAAACTATTATAATATAATTGTGAATTGAGGTAATATTATGAAATTTTTTATAACATTTTCTTATGATGGTAGTTCTTTTAATGGTTACCAAAAACAGCCTTCTAAAAGAACTGTTCAAGGAGAAATGGAAAAAGTATTAAAACAAATTAATGATAATAAAAAGGTGGATATAACTGCATCAGGAAGAACTGATGCTGGTGTCCACGCAATAAATCAAAAAGCGCATTTTTCTCTTAACATAGATATTAATACAGATAAATTAAAAAAAGCACTTAATTCTCTTTTGCCTAAGGATATTTATGTAAAACAAGTAGAGATTGCAAGTGAAGAGTTTCATGCTAGATTTAGTGCTATTGGTAAAGAATATATATACAAAATAAATATGGGTGAATATAATCCGATAGAAAGAAATTATATATATCAGTATAATTCTAAATTAGATGTTGTAGAAATGGAACGAGCTCTTAAGTATTTAGAAGGTACACATAACTTTAAAACATTTACAAAGTCCGATGAAGAAAAGGAAGATTATGTTAGAACCATTTCTCAAACTAGTATAGTAAGGGATAGTAAAGATGTAAATCAACTAACATTAACTTTTGTAGGTACTGGTTTCTTAAGATATATGGTTAGGAATATGGTTGGAACTTTAATAGAAATTGGAGAAGGCAAAAGAAAAAGTGAAGATATTATAGATATGTTAAAGAAAGAAGATAGAAGGGTCGCAGGCAAAACGGCTAATCCGGAAGGATTATATTTAAGAAATGTATTTTATTAATGTAGTTCTTTACATATACCTGGGTCTGGTTTGTAAAAACAGTGATTTTTATATTTTCCTGAAAAGTCTTGATCCCACCAAGTGTTAGAACAGCTATTTCCTTGCCCTGGAGCATAAAACCATAAAGCATTAGTCGCAGGATGATAATATTCTCCTCTAATAACACGGCTTGCTAGTTCTAATTCTTTTTCAGTAGGATTTCCGTTAAATAACGGACTACTTGTTCCAGAAAAACCACCGGGATTTTGGTATACCATTTGGGTAATTGTCGTTATATCTTTAAAAGTTAAACAATCCGCTAGTACTCTATTTATACAAACATTTCCTACCATAAGCATTCCTAAGTTTCCCTCGCCAACAGCTTCTGCTCTCATTAATCTTGCAAGTAGTTCTTTCTCTTTTTGTGTATACTTAACAATCATTATAATCACCAATATATTATATGGAAATTATTTGAAAATAGTTGAAAAAATTGTGACTTTTTTTTCAAAATGTCCGCTTTTGCACTTTCGTTTACAAAACAAAATGTCCTATTATAAAAATTAGTAAA
>CALVSZ010000028.1 GCA_944359705.1 uncultured Bacilli bacterium
CTTTGCTATTTTTTTGCGATTATAGTATAACATATTGAAGTGTTTTTTTCAATTTTCCGATACCATGTTACACAATCATTCTTAGTAATATTTTGACTTTTATATAAAAAAATTGTATACTTATAGTGGTGATTAAAATGGATAAAATAAAAGATATATATGCAAGAGAAATATTAGATTCAAGGGGTAATCCTACAGTAGAAGTAGATGTTAAGTTAGAGTCTGGAATAGTTGCCACTGCATCCGTTCCAAGTGGTGCATCAACTGGTATTCATGAAGCCTTAGAATTAAGAGATAATGATAAGAATAGATATAATGGTAAAGGGGTATTAAAAGCAGTTAATAATGTAAATACGAAAATAAAAGATGCTTTAATTGGTAAATCTGTTTTAGATATTCGTAATATTGATAAGATAATGCTAGAGTTAGATGGCACTAAAGAGAAGAAAAATTTAGGAGCTAACGCAATTCTTGGAGTATCATTAGCATGCCTAAAAGCTGCTGCAATGTACTCTAATAAGGAATTATATGAATATTTAGGAGAAGGTAGAGAATTACCTAGGTGCATGATGAATATATTAAATGGAGGAGCTCATGCTGAAAATGAACTTGATATTCAAGAATTTATGATAGTTCCTTCAAAAACAGAGTATTTAGATAATTTAAGAATGGGTGCCGAAGTATTTCATAGCTTAAAGACAATATTAAAAAACAAACATTTAAGTTGTGGAGTAGGAGATGAAGGAGGGTTTGCTCCTTCAATTAGTTCTACATATGAAGCCTTAGATTTAATAAAAGAAGCTATTTGTAATGCTGGATATACTCTAGGTAGTGATATATATTTAGCACTAGATGTAGCTGCAAGTGAATTTTATGAAAATGGTGTATATAAATTTGAAGGAAAAGAATACACTAAAGAAGAAATGGTTGAATTTTATAAAAAATTAATTAAAGATTATCCAATTATTTCTATTGAAGACGGAATGGCAGAAGAAGATTATGATGGATGGAAATTACTTACAGATAGTATTGGCAAAGATATTCAATTAGTCGGAGACGATTTATTTGTAACTAATAAAGAATTACTTCAAAAGGGAATAGACTTAGGTATAGCCAATGCTATATTATTAAAAGTTAATCAAATAGGAAGTGTTAGTGAAACTCTAGATACTATCGAACTTGCTAAAAAACATGGATATAAAACAATTATTTCTCATCGTAGTGGTGAGACTGAAGATAATTATATTGCTGATTTTGCCGTAGGTTTAAATCTTGGCCAAATAAAAACAGGATCTTTATCTAGAAGTGAGAGAATAAGTAAGTATAATAGATTAATAAGGATAAGTGAAAAAGTAAAATAATGAAGAAGTTATTGTTGTTGTTTAGCATTATCTTATTAGTAGGATGCGCTAATATTAAAGTAGATAATAATAGTCATATTGAAGAAGAAAAAGAAGATTATCTTGCTATTAAGAATACATTAGATACTTATACAGATTATGATAACGAAGAAGAATTTCCTTGTGATATTACTTTTTCATTAGATAAAACAAGTGAGGAAGAATTATCTTACCGTGTTATTATAGATAACCCTAAGATAGATATGTATAATATAAAAGCATTACTTATTCATGATTATTTTACAGAAGATATATTTCCTTCAATTGGTATATTTGATGAACCTCAAAATTTAATAATAGGTAATGAAGAAGTTAAAGGATTTGAACTAGTCGGATATATAGAAACTTCTAAAGATATCGATGTTAATTTAAAATTGTACTTAGAATACACTGATATAAATGGAAATATAAGTGATATATATTATAAATATAATCCTAGTGAAGATGTAAACATATAACGACAATATTTAATTATATATTCCTATATAATTAGATTTGGTGATTGTATGAAAGTAAAAGTATTTGATGAATCTCATGAAGAAGATTTAGAAAATGATATAAATAAATTTTTAGAAGAAAAAGAAATAGAAGTAATAGACATTAAATTTAGTGTCTCTACTTCTATTTTTGGTGAAGAGCAAGTATATTGCTTTTCAGCTTTAATTATGTATAAATAACTATTCTACGGTAACTGATTTAGCAAGATTTCTTGGTTTATCAATATCGCATTTTTTTTCTTTAGCTACATAATAAGATAATAGTTGCATACTTATTATAGATAAAATAGGTAATAAGTATTTATTATATGGAATAGATATAATTTCATCATATATTTCTTTATCTATATTAATATTATCACTAGCTACAATAATTACATGAGCTCCTCTTGCTTTTACTTCTTTAATATTACTAATAGTCTTTTTAGCAATATCATTATCTGTAATAATAGCTATTACGGGAGTACCCTTATCAATTAAAGAAATAGTACCATGTTTAAGTTCTCCAGCCGCATAACTCTCAGCATGGATATATGATATTTCTTTTAATTTTAAACAACCTTCCACTGATAAATAATAATCTATTCCTCTTCCAATAAAGAAGATATGTTCTGTATTTACTAAATGTTTTATATATTTTTTATAGTCATAGTTATATATAGTATTAATCTCTTTATCAATGTTATTTATAACTATATTACTGTTTCTAAGTGCAAGTAGTATTAAATATAAAACTTGAAGACTATATGCTTTAGTCGTAGCCACAGCTACTTCAATTCCTGCATTTATATATATTACTTCATCGCTTAATCTAGCAATAGTGCTTTGATAAGTATTAATAATACCAAGTACTTTAGCATTACGTTCTTTAGCTATTTTAACTGCTTCAATAGTATCTGCAGTCTCTCCTGATTGCGATATAGCAATAACTAAGTCATTTTCTTTTATAAATAATTTCTTATAACGAAATTCACTTGCTAATTCTACATATACTGGTATATTTAAATATTTTTCAATATAATATTTTCCAACAAGTCCAGTATTATAAGCACTACCACATCCCACTATATAAATACTTTTATATTTACTAATATCAGGTAGACTAGATAATAGATTATTATTAAAATAATGATTAAGAGTATTATTAATAAGTTCATTTTCTTCATATATTTCTTTTAACATAAAGTGATCGTATCCATCTTTAGAAATACTGTCAATATTTTTATCAAAAGTAAGTATTTCTTTATTGATAAGTTTATTATTATTATATATCTTATAATTATCTCTATTAATAATACCTATATCGTTATCTTCTAATATAATATAATTCTTAGTATAACTAATAATAGCAGATATATCAGATGCTATTATTTTTTCATCAGTATTAATACCTAAAATTAATGGGCTTCCTTTTTTAGTTATATATATATTATTAAAATCATTATTTATAAGTATACATAGCGCATAACTACCTATAAATATATTTTGTATTTCATGTAATGTTTTTAACATATCATTATTATTTTTATATAAGTAATCAATATAAGCACATGCTACTTCAGTATCTGTATCACTTTTAAAGTTATAATCATGTTTAATTAATTCTTCTTTTAATTCTAAATAGTTTTCAATAATACCATTATGAACTAGAGTAATATTTCCAACACTATGCGGATGAGCATTTATTTTATTAGGAACTCCATGAGTAGCCCATCTAGTATGACCTATACCTATATTAGGTAAATCATTAATATCAATATTATTTTCTAATTCATTAATTCTTCCTTTATCTTTTATAATTTTAATTTTATCATTTAAAAAGTAGGCAACACCAACAGAATCATATCCACGGTATTCTAGTGCTTTTAAACCATTAATAAGCGCTTTTAAAGCATTATTTTTACCTACATAACCAATAATTCCACACATATTTTAAACTCCTTCTTTTAATATTTGTTATGTTTGTGTGATGTATATTTTTGTTATAATATTAATTTTATTTTTTGTATATACATCTTACGATTTCCCGTAATAGTACCCGCCGAATATTCGATAACTATTAACCTCGTCATCCAAGTAGGATCTGGCGCTTAAGATAAATACTCCTTTCTTATTATTATCTCTATTTAAATTATATTTTATAATTAGAAATATTACAAGAAAAATAACCGTAAATTAATTTAACTTTTTATATAATGATTTATATAAAGAATTTGGCATATAATAATAAAAAGTATGTAATGTTATTATGTAATTAAATTTACTACTATATTTAATTATTAGATATATAATGAGTTACTTATTAATTAGATAAAGTGTTGTCTTTTTGATGAGCATATATTTATTGAAGAAATAAAAAAGGTACGTTTTATTAAATGTTAATAAGGTTATTAATAGGAAATATATAATGGATGATAAAGGGGAAAAAGAATATTATACGGTGACTTACTTATTTAATAAGTTAGGATTTACTACACAAGTTCATAAATAAATACTTATATTCACTAATGAATGTCTTAATAATAATTAATAAATAAAGATAATATAAATATATAAGTTGATAATGCAAAAGATATTATATATAAATTTATTAAGGAAATAAATAGATTTATAGTAAGAATTATTATTTTATTTTACAAATAACCGAAAATAATTTCTACAAATAACCGAATAAAAAAACTACAAATAACCGAAAAATAACAACAGAAATGTTAAAATTTCTGCAACCCAAGGTATATATATGTTATTTATTGCTTTAAAGCGACATGTTGGAATAAGGTATCACTAGAAAATTTTAGTAAAGGAAGCATTGATTTAAAAAAAGTGAAAAATTTAGTAACAGGAAATAAATCAGGTATAATTATTTCGAAGTGATACGAAAAAGGCAAACATAATGAAAAATAGTTATTAAAAGATTTAAATGATATGAAAAAAATTATGATGGCATAGGTTATAATTTAATTGACGAACCATATATGGATATAGCTAGAATTGTTTTAAATTGTTGTTAATGAATAAATGTATGTACTAGAATTAATTTTATCTATATAAAAAATAAAAAAGATTCAGACTGTTATTGAATCTTTTTCTAATTCATTAATGAGATTATTAATATATATTTCTGGTATTCTTGTAGAGGGGCATTGCTTTAGCAAATTACAAGCATTAATCGCTTTTCTGCAAGAGATAATATTATAATCTTTCATTAATTTTATTATTTTTAATGTTCTTAATACTTCAATACCATTGTTTTCAGAATATTTTTTTAATCTATTATCACCAGTAGCAAGTATACAATTATTATCTCTTGCTATAACAAAATTAAGTAAATCATATGTAGATAATTTTTTCTCTGTATAACTCAATTTATTAACTTCTATTAATTGGTTAGCCGTTGCTGAAATAACTTTAAATTTATTAATTAGTTTAACATTACTAGTTTTTGAATTTATCTCATCATTTTTATACATTATCAATATCAATAAATTCTTCTAATATATTAGCATTATCTAAGTCTGTTATTATATTTGTATCAGTAATTATTATCTTCGTTGTTATATTCATCTACCGTAACCCCTAATAGCTCACAAGCTTTATTTATTGAAATTATTTCATCGGCTTCTAACTTATATACTATCTTTTTAAATTGAAATGATTTTTCTGGTTGAATAGGTTTTGGATCGTTTTTTCCTATTCGTTGACTTAAAAATATGCTTAATTTTTTATATAAATATTCTGATATAATATTTAAATCTTTTAATCTATATACTATCGCAGTATAGCTAACTTTAAATTCATTTTTGAATGCTGTTAATTCAAAAAAGTTAATATTCCCTCTAGAATATCCAAATTCATTTATTATTGCTTCTTTTGGCATTAGTAGTGCACTAGCAAATCTATTACACATTCTTTCCTCGTCTAATTCGTTATTATTGATATTTAGAATTAAATGTCCTAATTCATGGGCTATAGTAAATCTTTGTCTAGCTCCATCTTTTATACCATCCAATAAAACAATAACTGGAATATTATTAACTATTTCACTTAATCCATCAAAATCATCAAAACGATTATCAGGATTTTTTATTTGAATTATAATAATTCCCAAATTTTCAAGAACATTAATTAAATCTGATATTGGTTGTTTATTTGATATTTTTATATAATTTCTAAAATCATCAGCCGCTTTTTCCGCACTTTCTAAATCATTACATGAATATTTTTTTAATCTAATATTATCAGTATCTATATTATTCATTTCTATAACTTCTAAATACTTAGCAACTTCGTCTTGAATTAGTCCTTTTAAAAGTTCTAGATTTTGTCCAGTCAATCTTTTTTTCTTTCTAAACGAAGTAAATTTCATTTTTGGTACGTTATAAACTTTTAATAATTCAATAGATTTAACATTATATGCATTAGCAAAATCAATTAGTTTTTTTGAATCTGGTAATATTTCTCCTTTTTCATATTTAGAAATGGCAGTAGCAGTCATATTAAGAAGTTTACCGGCATCTTTAAGTGATAGATTTTTTAATAATCTAATTCTTTTTAAATTCTTTCCGATTCCATCCATATTATCATCACCTCTTACAGTTTATATTTTATCATAAAAAAGTAGAAACGTAAACTAAATACTTGATATTTACTTAATTATATGCTATTAGTTCATTGTGAGAGTAAAAAAAACAATTCCCTCGCAACAACCTGTACTATCTAAAAATATATTGAGAATATTTGAAGTATATAACTTCTAGAATAATCATATCATTTTTATTAGTATTGACTAGATGTTTAAAAAATAATTATTAATTAAAAAAATAAAGTTATGGAATTTCTTTCATAACTTGACTTTAAAACTAGATTAATACATACTAATAAAGAGGTGAATACTATGATTCAACGAATAGAATATTTAGAAGAATTAAAAAGATGGAAAAATATAGATGTAATAAAAGTAATTACTGGAATAGAAGGATGTGGCAAATCCACATTATTTAAATTATTTATTAACTATTTAAAAGAAAATAATATAAAAGATGATCAAATAATTTATATAAATTTGGAAGATATAAGTTATGATTTTAAAGATTATAAAGAACTATATAATTATATAAATAACAAAATAAATCTTAATCAGAAATATTATATATTTTTAGATGAAGTTCAAAATGTTAAATTCTTTCAAAAAGCAGTTGATAGTTTATATATAAAGACAAATGTTGATGTATATATAACTGGGTCTAATGCATATTTATTATCTGGAGAACTTGCAACATTATTATCAGGTAGATATATAGAAATAAAAATGTTGCCTTTATCATTTAAAGAATATATAACGGCATTTGATAACAATAACTATTATCAATTATTTTTAGATTATATGAAAAATGGTGGAATGCCTGGTAGTGTAAATATATCAAAGGATAGTCCAAATGATGTAGATAAATATTTAGATGGAATATTTTCTACAATTGTATATAAGGATATAATATCTAGAAATAATATAACAGATAAATTATTACTTGAAAGTATTCTAAAATTTATATTTGATAGTGTTGGAAGCCCTATATCAGTGAAAAAAATAAGTGATACTTTAACAAGCAGAGGATTATCAACTAGTAATCATACTGTAGAAAATTACTTAACAGCATTCTTAGAAAGTTTTCTAATATATAAAGCCGAAAGTTTTGATGTTAAAGGTAAAAACTTATTAGCAAGAGATTATAAGTTTTATACCGTAGATTCTGGACTTAGAAGTTATTTGTTAGGTAAAAAATCAGATAGTGATATGGGACATATATTAGAAAATATTGTATATTTAGAATTACTTAGAAGGGGATATAGAGTTTATGTTGGTAAAGTTGATGATTTAGAAATTGATTTTGTAGCAGAAAATAGAAATGGATTAAAATACTATCAAGTAGCATTAACTGTAAGAGATGAAAATGTACTTGCTAGGGAATTAAGAGCATTAGAAAAGACTAAAGATCATTACCCTAAAACTTTATTAACTCTAGATATGGATTTAGAATCTGATTATAATGGTATAACTAAAATAAATGTAATAGATTGGTTATTAAAAGAAGAATAAATATAAAAATACGATTAAAAAAAATAAATCGTATTTTTAATAATAATATAGAGAATTATCAAATTTTAATGTATAATTATATTTATAATAAGAAGGGTGATTATAAATGAATATAATAGATATTATTGTTAAGAAAAAAAATAAAGAAGAATTAACAGAAGAAGAAATTAAGTATGTAATTAATTCATATGTAGAAGGAAGTATTAAAGACTACCAGATGAGTTCATTACTTATGGCTATTACTATTAATGATATGAGTAATGATGAGATAAAATATATGACTAAATATATGTTAGAAAGTGGTAATAGATTAGACTTAAAAGATGTAGTAGATAAGCATTCTACTGGAGGAGTAGGAGATAAAACTACTCTAATAGTGGCACCAATAGTAGCTTCTTGTGGTGTTAGAGTAGCTAAGATGAGTGGAAGAGGATTAGGGCATACTGGAGGTACTATTGATAAATTAGAGTCTATTCCTAATATTAATTTAAATTTAACTAAAGAAGAATTTATAAAAGAAGTAGATGATATTAATATGGCTATTACTTCTCAAACAGATAATTTAGTAATAGCAGATAAAAAGATATATGCTTTAAGAGATGTTACTGGTACAGTAGAATCTATTCCTTTAATAGCATCCTCTATTATGAGTAAAAAGATAGCTAGTGGTGCTAAAAAGTTAGTATTAGATGTTAAAGTAGGAAATGGAGCATTAATTAAGAATATAGAAGATGCTAGACGTTTAGCTAATATAATGGTATCTTTAGGAAAAGAAAATAATATTGATGTTATTTGTATGCTTACTAATATGGATATTCCACTAGGTAGTAATATAGGAAATACTCTAGAAATAGAAGAAGTATTAGATATACTTACTAATAAAAAGGATAATAATTTAAGACATTTATGTATAGAAATATCTAGTTATATGGTATCTTTAGGATTAAGTATTACATATGAAGAAGCAAAAAAATTAGTAATTAGTAAATTAAATGATTTAAGTGCATATAATAAATTCTTAGAATTTATTAAATATCAACATGGTGATATAACTAAATTAACTAAAAAAGCTAGAGTATATAATATTAAATCTAATGTAGAAGGATATATAACTAAAATAGATGCTTATAAAGTAGGAAGATTATCTATGTTATTAGGAGGCGGTAGAGAAAATAAAGAAGATGTAATTGATTATAGTGCAGGTATTATTCTTAATAAAAATATAAATGATTATGTAAATAAAGGAGATATATTATTTACTATATATACAAATAAAGATATATCTAATATAGATCTAAATATATTAAATATAACTAAAGATAAAATAGATGAGCAAAGTTTAATATATGAAATAATTAAATAAATTTACTTAAATTTTTATGAAAGTAATTGACATCTAGTAATACTAGTGTATAATTATGTGTAATTGGTACTCAGGAAACTTTAGAAGCCCTGAGTCAATTTTATTTTTAGGGGGAAAATGTGAAAGAATACAAAAATAATGAAGAATTGTTAAATCATTTAATATCGAAGGGCTTAACAATACAAAATAAGAAGTTTGCTTTAGAAACAGAACAAGTTATAAAATCTCTTGTTGCAAATACTATATCAGAAAAATATGGAATTAAAGATTATTTAAAGCATAGTTGTTTTGATCAAAGTGTAGATAAAGATTATATAGATAAAATAATTTTGGGCATAAATGAAGTGATAGATAAAAATTATGGGAAACATACTGCTATTAATCATTATAAAGATATTTATGGTTTTATTCCACCTTTTGTATTAGTTAAAGTAATGACAATGGGACAAATAAGTAGATATTATGGTCTACTTAAACAAGAGGATAGAAAAAAAGTTAGTAAGTATTTCAAATAGATTATATACGTTTCATAGTAAATTTTTTATAAGTTTCAAATTAATAGATAAAGCTTACAATATAACTGATAAATCTACAAATCTTTATATAGTTATGAAATGTATGGAGAGATTATTAGATGATAAGAAAAAAGAGCAATTTATTAATCAAGTTAATAACGAGATTAATGAGTTAGATAAAAATTTAAATGTTATAAATATTAAAATAATTTTAAAAATTATGGGTTTTCCTACAGAATAGTTAATGATAATATGAATATAATAATAGTAATTGGTATTTAGGAAACTTTAGAAGACCTAAGTCAATTATGCCTTAATTTTTTATAGAAAATTAAGGCGTTTTATTTACAACCAGATTTATTTATACTATAATTATTATAGAAAATACGGAGGTAATCTATGTCAAATATAATTAGTAATATAAAGAAAAATTATTTACTGTTAATAATAGTAATAGGACTTATATCACTAAGTTTATATTCAACACTTGCTATGTTTACAGCAAGTGTGAATACTAATGATATAGTAAATTTAACAGCATCTACTCTTCCTACTGATACAGAAATAATAGAGTATGAAAGAGTATCTATTAAAGCAGGAGAAGAAAAAACAGTAGAGTTTACTGTTAATAATAGTACTTCTAATAGTCTATATTATGGAGTATGGTATGAAATGGTAAATCCTAGTAGTATTACTGATGATGTAATAGTAGCTAAATTACAAGATACTGTAGATAGTGAAATAGGGCAGTTATCTACTGGAGGTAGTGCTAAAGTATCATTAATTATTAAAAATAAAAGTAGTAGTGGTGCTATAGTTAATATAGGAGTAGCATATGATATAACTAATAGCATGCATTTACCTACGAATAGATATTTAATAACAGAAACTTATTTGCCAGAAGATTTAATTATAAATACTACGGATACTAATAAGTTTAATAATAGGGGAGCTTATACTGTTAATGTTAATTGTACTAATGCAGAAGCAAGATGGGATTATACTAATTGGAAATTAGTAGTATCTAGTATTCAATCGGTAGATAATTGTGATACAACATTTACAAGTAGAAGTGATAACTTATCACAGTTAATAATGGATAATGTAGGTACTACCCAGGGAGATGGACAAATAGTAAACGAAAAAGGATATAGATATGAAGGAAAGAATCCCAATAATTATGTTTTGTTTAATGGAGAATTATGGAGGATAATTGGAGTATTTGATTCTAATACTCATGGTAAATCTGGACAAAATTTAACAAAGATAATAAGAGAAGAGTCAATAGGTGGTTATGCTTGGCATAAGAGCAATACTAATAATTGGAGCGTGGCTTCATTAAAGACAATATTAAATACATATTATTATAATGGGCAAAATGGGACGGGACAGACAGCATGTTATTTTTATAGTACAACAGTACCTGGTAATTGTGATTTTACTAAAATAGGATTAAATGCAACATCAAGGAGTATGATTGAAAACGTAACGTGGCACCTAGGAGGACGTAGTACAACTAATGCAACAGCATCTACCTTTTATACAGCAGAAAGAGGTACTACTGTTTATGGTTCTAATTCTCCGACTACAACAGGATATATAGGACTAATGTATCCGTCAGATTATGGATATTCTGTTTTAGCAAGTAGTTGTGCAAGAACAACTAATCTAAGTAGTTATAATAGTTCTAGTTGTGGTGGAGAGTCTTGGCTTCTTAAAAACGGATACGAATGGACAATGACACATAGAACGTCCAACTCTTACAACGTGTTTGTTGTGAACTACTTCGCAAGCGTGGGTAGCTACAACGCGTACAATGGCTATGCCGTCCGTCCAACAGCATATCTAAAATCTAATGTCTATGTAGTATCAGGAACAGGAAGTATAACGGATCCTTATGTGATAGGAATATAAGCCGTGGTGGGTTAGTCCACCCGGCGTATTTGTTTTTAGATGGCGTCTTGTTAAGTCTAGTGCGTAAATTTATTTCCCAAATTAAAATTTATTATCTATGTAAATAATATAATAGCAAATAAATTTTATCTATATTATAGTGTTTTTCTATTTAATGTCAATGATATTTATACTTTTAATTATATATTATATATATTATGAAAATAGCACCAGTTTTTCTGGTGCTGTCTACGTTTACATTATTTTACTCAAAATTTTTATTTATTTTCTTAACTACTTCTTCATATTTATTAACTTTAATATGGTATTTTCTTATAATATTAAATTTTTCTTTATCGTGTAATGGTACTATATCATTATTAATTCCTAAAAGATAAAAAATATTTACATTGAATAGTAAACATAATCTTAACAATATATCAATACTAAATGTATTATTAAGTTCGTTTTTAGCGTATCCTTCTCTAGTGTACCCAAGATAATCGGCTAATTCTTGTTGTGTTATCTTATATTTTTTACGTAATACTTTAATATTATTATTTTCTAGGAATGTCATAATTTACTTCTTCTAAACCGTCTTTATTGATATTATACTTTGTCTTAATATCTTGTTTTATTTTATTATTTAACTTAATTTTTTCTTTTGTAATATTTAGAAGAAAATATAAATTAATATTATAAAAATAAGATAATTTTACATAAGTATCAATATCATAACTATTATTTCTTTCCATATTTGAATAATTACTTCTAGAATAGTCAAGAAAATATGCAATATCATCTTGAGTTAAATTATTACTGCAACGTAGTTCTTTTAAAACATTCATTTCTTCCACCTCGTTAAGGTATAATAAATAAATATTAATGCTATTTATGAAAATGCTTAAATTTTAAACATTTTTACAAAAATTTTAATTTTTGTTGTATAATAAGCGCGTGGTGATATTATGGAAGATAAATTAGTTATTATAAAAAAAGTAAAAATATTAATTAATAATTTAGATAAAATTATTATTAATATTCCTAGAAAAAGTTATTATAATGGTGATTATATAATGAAACATAGTTTTGAAGTGTTAGAAAATATTATCCTTTGTAATTATTATACTGATAATAATATTAGAGTTAATTTTTATAATATAATAATGACAAAACTTGATATGTTAATATTTATATTAGAAATTTATTTAAGTCATAAATATATATCTAATAAATATTTCATTAATGCTGTTAACAGTATTAATGAAATAAAGAAGATGGCAAGGGTATGGATATATGGAAGTAAAAATGGATGATTTAATGTCTATATACGATAATGACATTAAGAAGAAAACCAAAAATAAAAAAAGAATATATAATTTTGAATTAAATAAGATGATTAACATATTAAATGCTAAAGAAAAGTTAGAAAAAGGCAATGTTATCTGTAAGTATAATATCTTTATTATTACTAAACCTAAATGTAGGGTAATAATGTCTCAGAATATTACTGATAAGTTGGTAAATCATTATATTGCTAAAAATATATTAATACCTAAATTATCTAAATATTTAGATAATAGAAATTGTGCTACTAGAAAAGATATGGGGCTATCTTATGCATTTAATATGTTTAAAGATTATCTTCGAATATTTAATATAAAATATAATAATTTTTATATTTTAAAAATTGATATAAGTAAATATTTTTATAGTATTAATCATAAGGTATTAAAATCATTATTAATAAGTAAGTTAAATGAAGAGGAATATGATCTAATATCTAAAGTAATAGATTCCACTAATTATAATTATATAAATGATAATATTATTAAATTAAGAGATAAATATAATTTAAAAGATATTCCATTATATAAAGATGAGGTAGGATTATCTTTAGGTCTTATGACTAATCAATTTTTAGCTATATTTTATTTACATAAACTTCATCATTATATGGTGCATAATTTAAAACTTAAATATTTTATTATATATATGGATGATTATTATATAGTTCATTATGATAAAAAATATTTATATGAATGTCTAGATAAAATTAAATATATTTTAGATAATGAATATAAATTAAAAATAAATTCAAAGAAAACAAAAGTAGTAAGTATATATGAAGGAGTTAGTTTTCTAGGATTTAGATTCAAAAAAGTAAATAATAAAATTAAAATAAATATATTAAAGTCTTCTATATACCGGATAAAAAAACGAGTTAAAGAAGTAAAATATTTATTAGTTAATAATAAAATATCAATTGGAAGAGCATACTCTTCCATTAATGGTTATTTAAATAGATATAATTATGATAAAGATAAAATAAAGAAAATAGTAGATTATTATTTTAAGGAGTAAGTATGGAATATATAGAGATTATAAAAAAGAAGAATGATTTTTATAACGTGTATGGAGATTCTATATACATTATGAATTATTTATTTAAATATAAAATAATAGATAATGAAAAAGTGGGTTTCCCTATTAGTTCATTATCTAAAGTTGTTAAAACTTTAGATAAATATAATATAAATTATAAAATAGATGAATATAAAATATTTAAAAAATTTGGTACTAAAAATAACTATCATAATATTTTAGTTAAAGCAATTGAAAATAAAAAATTAAATGATAAAGTAAAATTAATTGAAGAAAAATTATTAAATGCTTCTAATGATAAAATAGATAAAATATTATATTTTTTAGAAAATGAACTTATATAAGGTTATAAATAATGTTAAAATATTTATAAATGATATTGAAAATACATTTATAAATATTAGTAAAAATAATAAATATAATGTTAATTATATTAAAGAATTAGGTAATGATTTGTTAGAGTATTTAATAATATATAGTTATAGTAAAAAAGAAATTTATTTAAAGAAAAGTGTTGTAAAAGTTAATTTGATAGATTATAATATAGGTAAGTTATATAAGAATAGATATATTTCTGAAAAAGCATTGATTAAATTATCTAGAGAATTAAGAGAAATATATAATTTATTATATAAATTATTTTAGGGTAGTTTGTTAACGTCCAACTCGAACAACGTGTTTAATGTGAACAACAACGCAAACGTGGGTAACAACAACGCGAACAATGGCAATGCCGTCTTAGCTCAAAATAGAGTTTTGTATTTAATGATTAAGGTTATTAAATCTATGACTATTTTGAACAAAAACTATCCTTGGATTTTCCAGAAAGGGGTGTAGATGACAACTTTATACGTAAAGTTGTCTAGAACTACATATTTATATGAATAAATTTGAATTTATAAAAACAATATATAAAGAATATGTTGTAGTTATTATAAAAAAAGATCAAAAAAGATTAGATAATTTTGATAAAAGATTACTAAATTATTTACATATTACAAAATTAACAGAATTAAAAAAATATAATATTAATTATATTATAATAGATAATAAAGATGAAATATTATATGAATATAAAAGTATATGTAATAACTATAGTTATTACATATTTAAATGTATTTTAAAAGATTTTATTGATATTAATTATAAAGAATATCTAAGGAGGCATTTTTGTGAGAAATAAAGTAATAGTATTATTATTAGGATTAGTATTTATATCGATATTAATATTCAATATTTATAGTAGTAATAAAATTAGTTATTTTACTATAAATGGTGTAAAACTAGCCGTAGGAGTAGATGGCGTTAATCAAAGTGATTTCCCTAGTATGGGAGAATATAATGTAAGTGTTGATTGCACGGGAGTAAGTGGAACCTGGAACTATAGTAATTGGGAATTAGAACTATCTAATATAACTAGTAATAGTGCAAGTTGTAGTATTAGTTTTACTAGTGCTCCAAATACCCATACAAAGTTAAATACAAAAATAACTGGTTTATCAGGAACTACCCAAGGAGATGGACAAGTAGTAAGTGAAAATGGATATCGATATGAGGGGAAAAATCCCAATAATTATGTTTTATTTAATGGTGAGTTATGGAGAATAATTGGAGTATTTGATTCTGCTACTCATGGTTTATCAGGACAGAATTTAACAAAGATAATAAGAGACGAGTCAATAGGAAGTTATGCATGGGATAAGGGTAATACTAATAGTTGGACTTATTCTTCATTAAAGACGATATTAAATGATTATTATTATAATGCCAGTTCTACAGGTGGTGATGCATGCTATTTTTATAGTACAACAGTGTCTGGTAATTGTGATTTTACTAAAATAGGATTAAATGCAACATCAAGAGGAATGATTGAAAACGTAACATGGCATCTAGGAGGACATAGTACAAATAGTGCGACAGCAGCCACCTTTTATACAGCAGAAAGAGGAACTACTGTTTATGGTTCTAATTCTACGACTACAACAGGATATATAGGACTAATGTATCCATCAGATTATGGATATTCTGTTCTTGCAAGTAGTTGTACAAGAACAACTAATTTAGGTAGTTATAATAGTTCTAGTTGTGGTGGAGAGTCTTGGCTTCTTAAAAACGGATACGAATGGACAATGACACATTATACGTCCAGCTCGAACGGCGTGTTTAATGTGTACAGCAGCGCGTACGTGGTTAGCAACTACGCGAACTATGGCAGTGCCGTCAGGCCAACAGCATATCTAAAATCTAATGTCTATGTAATATCAGGAACTGGAAGTATAACTGATCCTTATGTGATAGGAATATAAGCCGTGGTGGGTTAGTCCACCCGGCGTATTTTTATATAAATGTTTAATTTTTAAACATTTTAATTAAATACAATATTTATATATTATTATATATATGGTGAATGTTATGTTAGATATATATATTAGACTTAAAAGTGATAATAAAGAATTTATTATATTAATTAATAATGGTAAATTTTATTATGTATTTAATGATGATGCTTATATAATATATTATTTATTTAATTATAAAATAAATAATAATATGGTTAAGTTTCCTGATAATATATTAAATAAAATAATAAAAGAATTAAAGAATAAAGATATTTATAAATGTTAAAATAGAAACTGATAAAAATGTTAAAGTTAAAAA
>CALVSZ010000029.1 GCA_944359705.1 uncultured Bacilli bacterium
AGGGGAATTATGCCCTTTTTCTATATAATTATATAAAAACTTGTTTTTTATTTATGTATTTAGAATGCAATAGCATAATTTTCTATATCTAAATTATTTGATATTTCTGGTCTAGAATTTTTATCATTTTGTTCTCTATTTGCACGCGAATTATCATTATTATAATCTAAGTCTTCATCTGTATAAATGTCTTTTGGTATTATTTCTAAAATATCTGATGAAGTAATTTCACTTATATATTTAGCTATTTGTTCTGTATTATTAGTAGCAGAAAAATATAATACTAAAGACTTATTATTTGAATCATTTACATTTGTATTTTCCATATTCATACTAGGTTTCTCCTTTTTTAAAAAGCATATTGCTAATATAATAATTATTATTCCAATTATTAAAATACCTATAATTTTTTTCATATTATTTTAAATTTTCCTTAAAAAATTTATCTATTTTATCAAATGGTATTACATTTAAATTGTCATATAAATCAGTATGAACGGCATTGGGAATAATCATTAATTCCTTATTATCTTTGTATTTTGAATCTTTAATCATATTGGCATATGCATCTTTACTAAAATAACAACTATGGGCTTTTTCACCATGTATCATTAATACAGCACTTCTTATTTCATTTGAATATGTAAGTATAGGCTCGTTAATAAAAGACATGCACCCTATTTTATTCCAACCTTCATTAGAATTTAAACTTCTTTCATGATATGCTCTTCCTTTATAATATTCGGAATAATCTTTTACAAAGAAAGGTACATCATCAGAAACTGGTAGTGGTAGACATCCTCCTGCTCTTTCATAATTCTTATTTTTGTAATCAATTGTTCTTTGATTATTTAAAGCTTTTTTATTTTGATATCTTACTTCTTCATTATCTCCTTCATCAAAGTATCCATTAGCGTTTACTCTTGACATATCATACATAGTAGAAGTAACAGTGGCTTTAATTCTTGTATCTAATGCGGCTACATTTAAAGCCATTCCTCCCCAACCACAAATTCCAATAATACCTATTTTTTCAGGATTAACTAATTCATTTGTAGACAAAAAATCAACTGCAGCCTGAAAATCTTCCGTATTAATATCAGGGCTTGCCATATATCTAGGAGTTCCTGTTGATTCCCCTGTAAATGATGGATCAAAGGCAATCGTTAAATAGCCTTTTTCTGCTAATGCTTGAGCATATAACCCAGAACATTGTTCTTTTACGGCTCCAAACGGTCCACCTACGGCAATTCCCGGTAATTTACCTTCGATATTTTTAGGAACGTACATATCTGCTACTAAAGTAAATCCATACCTATTATTAAAAATTACTTTTGAATGATTTACTTTATCACTTTTAGGAAATGTTTTATCCCAAATACTTACTAAATTTAATTCCTCTTTCATCACTATCCTCCATTATTGACTAACATAACTATTAGTTCTATAATAATTATACAATCTAAACCTTAGTTTAGGTCAAGCGCTTAAATAAAATTTGGAGGTAATTATGCAAATTGGAGAAATATCAAAGAAAACTGGATTATCAATATCAGCATTAAGATATTATGATAAACATGGATTACTGCAAAATATAGGTAGATCAAATGGTGGAATAAGGAAATTTGACAATAAAGATTTAGAAGCATTAAGAATAATTATATGTTTAAAAACATCAGGAATGAAATTACCTGAGATTAAACAATTTATGGATTGGTGTAGTAAAGGAGATACTACTATTGATAAAAGATTAAATATGTTCTATGAGCAAGAAAAGAATATCAATAAACAAATTGATATTCTGAGTAAATCTTTAAAATTAATCAAATTTAAACAGTGGTATTATGAGACTGCTAAAGAAGATGGAACTGAAAATAATGTAAAAAGTATGAACGTAGAAGATTATCCTGATGATATTAGGAAATTATATGAAGCATTTATGCTTGGAAGCCAAAATACATAGTAATATTTTATATGCTATGTATTTTTTATATTAAATTTTCTTATAACTTATAATATTTTATCTTTTAGATTCAAATTTTTCTTTTTCATAGCTACCATTAAAGTAGTTATAACTGTATATATCCTGTTTAAATATATTTGCATACTTATTATTATCTTGTTGGTATTTTTTTGAACTAACTAAGATAATTCCAACATTATTTTGTTTTGCTACTTCCACATCTTGACTTCTTATTTCATCTAAGCAGTATAAGGCAATTCTTTTTAGTTTGGGTATTGACGCTTCAATACCAACTTCATTAGTACCTTTTTCAAGTAATAATAATTCATTATAAAATTGTGAAGCATTTAATAATTCGTCTGGCATTAATAATGTATTAACACGTCGTGTCGAATTAGTAGAATGTTCAAAAGGATGATAATATGTAAATGAATCAAAAGGATATGCATGAACTAATTGTTCAGGATTCATATCATCTGAATCATATAAATATGTATTAGACTCTTTAGGATCCCCAAATGTTATTATTCCACCACGGCCTATTAGAGAATATGAGTGCCCAGTTGGTAATTTATTAGACACATGACTTCCTGACTTAACAATTCCAAAAAAGTAATTATCTTCCATATTATAAACATCTACTCCATATTGTTTAGATAACGTTTCATCTTTGTACTTTATTATCGACTCTGAAGAAAGTGAATACTCTTTTATAGCTTCCCCTACTATATATCTAGCCATATGCATATCATCATAAAAAGTTTCTATCATATTAAAATCTTTTAAATAATTAAATAATTCCTGTTTTTCTTCTGTAGATAATAAATCAATATTAGATATTTTATCATATATTTCAACACGTTCTTTAGGAATAACGATATTACCTCTATAATAAAAATTTAATAATTCTCTTATATCAATAATTACATTATGGTAGTTTTCTTCAAATAAATAATCAATTATATAATTGGATAAACTTCTTTCGCTTAAGTGATTTAAATACGAAAATACACCTTCCAAACCATTATTTTCATAAATAGCATTTAACCCATTAGAATCTATGAAATCAAATTTATTCATAAATCTTATTAATTTATATCTAATATCATAGTATTCATCACTATATGTTTTCATATTTTTTTGTTCTATCTTTTTATATTCACTAAACATATAATATATTTCTTTAAACGGTGATAACATTACATTTCCATTATAACTACTTATAATTTGTCTTTCTTTTTCTTTAATAGCATTATTAACTATAGAAAAATCAGAACTATATGATGCATCATTAATAATTGCTCTTATTACAAAAATATCATACTTATTCCATAATTTATCAGCTATTTCTTTAGTTATCATATAAGAAGGTACATTTATTTCACTACTACTTTGCTCATTTCTATTTCTCTTAGATTTAGCTATTAAATTTGCGTCTTTAGCCTTGGAAAAAAAACTTCTTAAATCTATATCATCACTTAATAAATCTATATTATAAGTAGAAATAATTTTTTGAATAACGATAGCCTCATCTTTCCTTAAAATACAATATAATAATTCATAAGAATATGGCCAATTATTAAGAATATTTAATTTATATCCAACATTAAAATAACTAAATAATTTACTAATAAAGTCATTATCTTTATTTAATTCTATACTTCTTTTTAAAATTTCGTTATAAACTTCATGAGATAAATTATTAAAAGAAGCATAATAATAAGAAATATCACTATTTAAAAGCACATCTAAAAAGTTTGTATTTAATAATAACTTATCTTTATATTTTGAATAATTTAAAATATAACTAATTCTTTCTTCTTTTAATTTACTTCTTTTTAAAACATAAGTTCCTTCTTCATCAAAAAGTGTTAGTACCAAGCCTTCATTATCATTCTCTAAAAAATTCATAAATTCACTCTTTGAGTATTCATTAATAATTTTATTTCTATCCACATCGATCACCTATATATCTTTATTTATAATATTAATACTATATTTTGATTTACCTAGGTAATTTCCTAAAGAATCAAAATCATCTTCATCATAAGTAAACACTGTCAATTTAATATTTTCTACTTCATTAATTTTACTAGTAGCATATATCTTTATTGATGTAATTAATGTATCATCATCTATGCTTTCCAAATGACTATAAAACTCTCCTTCATTAACATGAATATCATCATATAGATAAGTATAGAAGTAGTCCCCATATAAATAATTATTAGGTTCTAATAAATTAAAATTATTACTAGTTCCATCTTTTAATGTAAACTCTATATTATATCCAATTTTATATTCACTAATATTTTCATATTTGTCATAATAACTATTAAATAAAGACTTAAATGAAGACCCATTTATAATTTCTTCATTAGTAAAAAATACTTCAAAGGATCCTATATCACTACCATTTACAAATGACGTTTCATATGTAGATAATTTCTCTTTATTATTATAATTACCTGTATATAAGTATAATCCTAATTTAATAGGATTACTATCTACATATTCTTCTTTTATAATTTCCTCTTTATTAATATCATTATTATTTTCTAATACGTTTTCTTTATTATTTAATTCTTCTTTAGGAGTGCACCCTACTAAAAAAATTACAACTATTAATAATATTTTTTTCATAAAACCACCATTTATTTACTTTTCACATTTTGAAACAATGTTTTTTGTTCACCATTACTACACAACTTAGTAATAATACCATCTTTAATTAAGTAAGATTCTCCAAAAATAGTAATACTATTATTTGATTCTATTATATAAGCACCATCACTTATTGCATATATTTCTCTTTTCATAGACTCATTTAAAATATGACCTCTTTGATACAACTCTAAACCATTAAAATTAGCAGTATCTAATACAAAATGTGGTTCTACATTAATATTACTAAGTCCTAATCCTTCAAAATAAATGTTTTGAGACATCTCCCCTTCTTCTGGGCTATTATAAACATTTGTTGCCATATTAATTGCTCCTGCACTTTGTCCAATTATTATACCTTCATAATCTTTAATTAATTCCTTAAAAGATATTTCAGTTAACGATTTATTTTCTAGAAAAGTATCACCACCACTTATAAATATTACATCAGCCTCTTCTACAAATTCTCTTACCTTTTCTTTAGTGCGTTCATCAAGTATATTATATTTATCAAAAACTATTCCTGATAATCTTAATCCTTCAAACAGCAAAGAAGAATAACTGTCATTTGTTTCTATATCGTTAAAAGAAGATGCTACATACAAAATAGTTGCATTTGTAGGTATAATCTTCTTTAATACATCAATAAAATAGTTAGTATTATCTAGTTTATTAGGAACTTTTTTATTATTTTCATTATGATAGTGTTTTAAATTACTAGTAAAAATTAATGTTTTCATATTTAGGTTCTCCTATTCACTTTCATATTTACTATCTATCCCAAAATATTCTTCTAATGTTAACCAATCACCATTATTATATAATTTAGTTGCAAGGTCTACCCCAACATATCTTAGATGCCATGATTCATACATATATCCGGTTATATTCTCTTTTCCTTTAGGATACCTAATAATTAATCCATATCTATAACAATTATCTTTAACCCATTTTCCTTCATCAGTATTAGCAAAAGATTCTTCGACAGAATTTAAATCAAAAGCAAGTCCTGTTTGATGTTCAGAATGACCAGGTCTAGCTGAATATGTATCAGCTTCTTCTTTACCATCTAACGCAACATAATTATTATATAGAGTATTTTGTGTCCAATAAGAACGATATCCACTTGCTATCCATAAATTAAGATTTAAACTTTTAGCATCCGCATTCATCTCATTAAATGCATTTTGCGTAGCACTAGTAAGTCCATTACCATAATCACTAGGTAAGGAATATGTTTTATTAACTATGAGTACACCATCAATATAGGTAACCCCATCTATTACTTCACCTTTAAAACCTTTACTAGTAGTAAAAGTCATGTTATCAGGATCACTTACAACAATTAATTTAAATTGTTTGGTTGCTTCATTTCCTGAAGAATCTTTAGCATAATAATCGAGATTATATTCACCTTGTTTATGGAAATCATATTCTCCTTTAACCTCTACCTTAATATCTTCTTTTGAATTATCACTAACACTAACATCTTTTAACAAATCTACTTCTTTATTTACCACCGTAGTTATTTCACTAGGAGCATCAATTTCTGGTTTAATAGTATCCACTACATTAATTGTAAATTTATATTCTTTGGTAGTACTACCATTTTTTACTTTTATACTTAAATCTTGTTTACCTAAAGTAGATGTATCAATTTCTTTATCATTTGAAATAATTTCCCCACTTTTTATTTTTTCAACAAAAGAGTATAAAGATACTTCACTATTAATTTGAACATTCAAATCTTTCTTTAAGACTAAATTAACTTTATTATTTAAAATTATTAAAAACATACTTATTGCTACAACAATTATACTGACTAAACTAATTATAAATATAATTTTTATTTTCTTTTTTATTCTTCTTTTTCTTTTTTTCATACTTAATACCTCTATTTAATTATACACTAGATATTAATATATTTATACAAAAAAAAATATACTTTACAAAAAAATAACTATTACAGTTATTTCCCTAATATTATTTTTTTCTCTTTTGAAGTATTATTGAGCCTCTTTCTGCTCTACTAACTGCATCATATAACGTTCCTGAAACAAGACCAGTTTCAATCGCATTTTTAATATCCATGATTTTTACTTTTTTTAAATATTCAATATCAAATAAGGATAATTGTCTAGTTAAATCTTCAAAAAGTAATCTTCCATATTGTCCATGTTGAAGTAATTGTAATAAATATAAACTTTTGGGTAAATTAATTAAATTATTTATTTCCCATGTATTTCCTCTACTATGTATAAATGCTATTTTTTTCAGGTTCTGTTTTTAATAATCTATTTAAATCGGTAGTTATATCATCTTCCCAATTGTAATCAAAAACTTTTACTGGTTTAACAGAGTCATAAACTCCTTCAATATAATTTTCTATAATTTTTTGTTGTATTTCTTTATCATAAGGTCCCACGTCTCCCATTGGACATAATCTTGACCAATAACCAGTTTCTATTACTGTATCATTATCATAATCTAAAAATTTAATATCAACATCTTCACTTGTATTAAATTTAATTAATGTGTTAGGGCAATTAGTTTTTAAACTATAAAACATTTCTTCTATCTTTTGTCTTTTCATCACATTTTTTCTATACCTTTTTAATTCTTCTAATTTTGGATTCATAGTATAAATATCAATATTATTTCCATTTTTATCATATATTAACATAATAAAACCTCCTATTTCTTATTATAATACACAAAAAAGAAAAAAAGATTAACAAAAGTTAATCTAACAAACTCTAATAATATCTATGGGACGGGCAGTGGGAATCGAACCCACGTATGTTGGAACCACAATCCAATGTGTTAACCACTTCACCATGCCCGCCATAAGACATAAATAATAATATCATATTATTTATGTTTTGACAAGTACTTTTATTTATTTTAATTAATTTCTATAATCTAGTAGGATCAACATTTATAGAAACATTTACTTTACTTTCAATTTTATATATATCATCTATTTCTTTTAATACTTTACTTAATTTATTATCTCGTTGGTATTTAATAATACATTGATAATGAAAAACATTATTAATTTTAAACATATTAGCCATTGTTGGCCCCAAAATAATTGTTGTTTTTTCCAAATTATCTCTTAAATATTTTCCTATTTTATCAGCATGAGCAAATCCTAATTCATAATCTTTACAGCTAATATTTACCAAAGTTATATAATAATATGGCGGATAAGACAAACTTTTTCTAATTTTCATTTCTTCTTTATAAAATGATAAATAATCATGATTTTTAGCAAATACAATACTATAGTGATTATTATTATAAGTTTGAATAATAACTTCCCCTTGAATATCACCCCTACCTGCTCGCCCTGATACCTGAGATAATAACTGAAAAGTTCTCTCTGCACTTCTAAAATCCGGAATAGTTAAACTCATATCAGCATTTAATACTCCCACTAAAGATACATTAGGGAAATCAAGTCCTTTGGCAATCATTTGAGTTCCTACTAAAATATCATATTTATGCCTACCAAAATCTTTAATTATTTGCTCATGTGCACCCTTCTTACTAGTTGTATCCATATCCATTCTGATTATATTAGCACTAGGAAATTTTTGTTTTAATTCTTCTTCTAATTTTTGAGTACCCATACCATAATCTTTAATATTACTACTTCCACAACTCGAGCACTTATCTGTCTTTTTTTTGTAAAACCCACAATAATGGCATCTCAAAGTATTTGATGTTTTATGATACGTTAAACTAATATCACATTTAGGACATTTTTCAACATATCCACAATCTGAACAAGTAATCATTGATGAGTAGCCACGTCTATTTAATAAAAGTATTATTTGTTCATTTTTTCCTAGTTTTTCATTTATTTTATCTGTCATTAACTTAGAAAAAACAAAATTACCTCTTTTAACTTCTTCTTTCATATCAACAATATGAACTTGTGGAAGAACACTACCAGCAGGCCTTCTTGTCAACGTTAATAGTTCAAATACATGATTACCTGCTCTAGCAAATGATTCTAATGATGGCGTAGCACTTCCCAATATAAGAGGACATTTATGATATTTGCTACGCCAAATGGCAACATCTTTAGCGTCATATCTAGGACTAGTTTCATCTTGTTTATATGTAGGAGTATGTTCTTCATCAATAATTATTGCTCCAATATTATCAAATGGTGCAAAAATAGCACTTCTTGCTCCAATTACTATTTTTACAAGTCCTTCTTTAATCTTACGATATTCATCATACTTTTCACTGTCTGATAGTCCACTATGTAAAATAGCAATATTATTACCAAATCTATTTACAAATCTTTGAACTATCTGTGGTGTTAAACTAATTTCAGGGACTAACATAATAGCATTCTTCCCTTCCTTTAATACATTATCTATTACTTCTAAATATACTTCTGTCTTCCCAGAACCAGTTATTCCATATAATAAAAACGTTTTACTAATATTTAAATTAGAAATTATTTTTTCCACAACTCTTTCTTGATCACTATTTAAACTAACTTTTTTAAAGTCATTATCTTTTATTATATTATATCTATAAACTTCTTCTTCAATTATTTTAATTAATCCTTTTTTTTCTAAAGTTTTAATCCCACTACTTAAAGATGTAATTAGCACTTTCTTTTCATTTAATAATTTATTTAATATTTCTTTTTGAGAGTTATATTTACAACTAGCAATATAATCATTAACCTGATTAATATCACTATTTAATACAATATATTTATTAAATTTCTTATGCATATTAGTCTTATTTTTAGCTTTAAGTGCTTTAGGAAGCATTACTTGAAAAGCACTAATTTTAGAACATAACGTTTTATTTACAAGATAATCTGCTAACTTAAACATCTCTTCATTTAAAATAGGCGTATCATCTACTACTTCAAGAATATCTCTAACTAATATATTTCCTTCATAATTATTTATAATCTCAGTAATAAACCCTTCTAGTAGTTGCGTTCCAAAATTTACTTTAACACGTACACCTACTTTTATTTTATCTAAAAAAGCTGTTGGTACCTTATATACATATTCTTTATCTACAGCTTTTACACCAATTTCAATAATTACTTTTACATACATATAATCACCATAAAAATATAATAGCAATTAGTTAAAAGTGTGTCAACTAAATACTATTATAAAATAATTAATTATAACCATTTACTATTTTCATATTCTAATATTTCTCTATTTTGATAGTCAGAAACATAATTAATTATAAAATTTGCAAACTGTTTATTTTCAAGCATATTTAAATTATTAGATAACTCTTCTTTTATCTTTTTTCGAAAAATTCTATTAGTAATATAGAAGTATATACTGCTATCTATTTTTAACAATAAATTTAAGCTACTAATATCACTATTATCAAAAGAGAAAACTATATTTCGATACCAATTTATTATTTTATCAGTAATATTATCATCATAATTATAATTAAACTTTACTATTTCATCATAATGTGGACAATATCGAAAAATCTCTTTGACATACATATTATCATTAATACTAATATTCATACATAATCACCATATAAATCATATAATAAATATTATTATCAAATAATAAAAATCCTTCGATAGAAGGATTAATACGAATCAACGTTTATTTTTATTTTTTTATTACCATTTAAATATTAACTAGCTTGAACAATTGTCCTAATTGAATTTATCATATTTCCATCTTTACCAATTACTTTAGGCATTTCACTAGCTGGAACCATTATTTCAATTTGAACAGTATCTTCTTCATCAGTTTCAAATTCTTTTACTGACACCATATCTGGTTCTTTAACAATCTTTTTAATAATTGTTTCTGTAAGTTCTACAAACATAATTACTTACCTTGTTTTTCATTATGATATAAAGTCATAACTCCAGATTTAGATAAAATATTTTTTACAGTATCAGTAGGTATTGCTCCATTCTTAAGCCATTTAATAGTTAATTCTTTATCAACTTTTGTTTCTGCTGGATTAGTAAGTGGATTATATGTTCCTAATTCTTCAATTACTTTTCCATCTCTTGGACTTCTTGAATCAGCAACAACGATACGATAAAATGGTGCTTTTTTAGCTCCCATTCTTTTTAATCTAATTTTTACAGCCATTTATATTTCCTCCTTTTTTCTTAATAATATTATCATATTTTAAATTACCTGTCAACCCATAAGTGTTTACACCATAAATTAAATAATAAATTAACTATAAGTAATTATCAATTACATGCATTAATTTTTATATTATAATGATTTTAGGAGGTAATTATGAGTATTAAAACACAAAAACATTAGATGTATATAAAGATACAGCACATTTATATTTAATTAATAGTGTTGAACATGATAAAACAGATCCTGTTAAGGCGCAAAAGAAACGTGAAGCTTTAGAAAATTTTATTAAAGATTCTCTAAGCACTATACCACAACACTCAAAAGTATTAGAAATTGGTTCTGCAGATGGAACAAATGCTAAATATATAGAAAGTCTAGGCTATAATGTTATTGCTAGTGATACAGTAGATACATTTATTGAAGCTCTTATGGGAAAAGGATTAAAAGCAATTAAATTTAATGCTTTAGAAGATGATTTTCCGGAAAAGATTTTTGCAATATTCTGCTAGCGTGTATTTGTTCACTTTACTAAAGAAGATGCTTTAAAAATAATTCAAAAAGCATATAATAGTTTAGAAAATAACGGCATTTTTATATTTAATGCAATTAATAGAGAAACAAAGAGTGTAGATAATGAATGGTTAGATTTAGAAGAATATCCAATGGGAGTAAAACGTTATTATAACTATTTTCTAAAAGAAGAATTAGATAAAATGATAAAAGATACTAACTTTCAAATACAAGATTTTCATACCGAAGGTGGTAAAAACCATAATAAGTGGTTGGTATATGTTTTAAAGAAATAATTATATAATTAAAGGAACTATATTTTTTCTATAGTTCCTTTTAAATCGTTTTTGGAAATAAAACCAATATGTTTTTTAACTTCTTTTCCATCCTTAAAAAACACTAATGTAGGTATACTCATAACTCCAAATCTTCTTGCCAAATCTTCATGCTTATCAACATCAATTTTTATAAAAGTTATATCATCTAGTGATTCTCCCAATTCTTCAATAATTGGTGATAACATTTTACAAGGTCCACACCATGTTGCAAAGAAATCAACTACTACTGTTCCTTTTTTAGTTAAATCATCAAAATTTTCATTATCAAAATGAATTAATGCCATACTTATCCCTCCTTATATTTTTCAACAAAATCAGCATTTTCTACAAATATTTTATTTCTATCAATTAAATCTTTAGCATTTTCATATGTAATTGCATCTTTTTCTAACATAAATTCTAATACTTCTTGGTTTAATTCTTTATAATTCTTTTCTCCCCTATTATCAATAATATTATATACCTCAGTATAAATTTCTACTGTATCATCTGCTAGCCCTGATAATATTGGTGATTCATAGAGTATTACATTAGCTAACTGAGATTTACTCAAATCAATTAAATTAAATACTGGAAGACTTACTACAAAAAGAATAATAAAGACATAAACATAATATTCCACTATTCCTACAAATATACCAAGTATTTTAGAAGGTATTGCTAAAAAGATTGTTGCTTTTAATAATAATTCTGCAAGCCCTGTTACTACTATTACGATTCTAAGAATTACAAATAATAATGAGAAAACTACTAAGAAAGCTAATACTTCATACAAAATTATATTTAATACTTGAACTCCTCTAAAGTCTCCCCAAAATTCAAAGAAAGGTAGATTTTCATAGAATAAGACACTTAAATCATTTTTCATTTTAAAAGCAATTACTATTATAGCAAAAGTACCTACAAATGTAACCAACTTTTTAAAAGCACCTTGTTTAAAGCCAACAACTGCACCAAAAAGTAGTAGAAGCACAATTACAACATCAATTATACTCATTTCTTTATTCCTCCTACTATAATTATATAATATCTTTTTACAAAAATAAAGATATATTACAAACTAGGAATTAAATTATCTTCTTTTTCTTTATTAATGACAGTAAAAGTAAATTCACTTTGAAGATAATCATAATATGTTAAATAAAACATATCCCAATTTTTATCTACTTCAAATATTACTTCACCTTCATATTCTATATAGTTAAGAATTACATCATCCATAACATCATATTCTTCTATTTTATCAGTTATTATTAACGGATTTACTATTTTATCCTGAGAATATCCAACAAAGTTATTATAATATATTGCTAATGGATTATTAGAAGTATTCTTAAATTCCACTGAAAAAACAATAAATTCACTACCCTCTATTGGATAAATATATTCTCCATTATCTTTTACTAAATACTCACGTGTTTCAAACTCATCTAAAGTAATATCCATATTAGAACCATTAATAGTACTATTAACTGTGCCATAATTATAACTATTCCAGTTTAAGTCTATTCTAGTATTTTCAATTAAAGAAATAGTCTTAACAAAAAAGAAAATAATTCCCATAAGCATTAATAATCCAAATAATATACTACCTATTATAATTAGTATTATACCCCAAACAGGAAATTTTCCATTATCTTTAATAATATTTTTACAACTAGGACAAAGTCCATTTTCTAATTTAGCTCCACATTCACTACAATAATTATTCATATATAAACTCCCTATTTATTAGTTAAAATTTTACTTTTATATCTGTTAACTAACTCTCTTGTATCATTTTTAGTTTCAATTTGCATCATCTCTTGTAATGTTTCTAATTCATGAAGTAATCCCATAGTTTCCAAGACTTCTCTATCACTACCTAAGTTTAAATCCTTAGCAACTTGATATAAAACACTTATATGAGCACTATTAATTGCATACTGTTCATATTGATGGGGATGAACTTCCGTAGAAAGGCCATATAATTTTACATAAGAAGAAGCCATTAACTTGTTAAATAATAAACTTTCAAATGGAAGAGCTTCTACTTTATGATTATTTAAATATAAATAGTTCTTATTATCATATTCATTATATTTAACATTTCCTATAAGTCGCATTACTTCCATGAAATATGTATACTTATTAGTTAAGCCACAATGAACACATTCCACTACTGGTTCTTCAATTTCACAATTAGGTAAACTGCATGCTCCCATATATCTTGCAGGCTTTAACATTACAAAATCATGTCTACATTGCATTACTTCTTGTTCTCTTAACTTTTTTTCTTCATCCGTTAATTCTAAATTGCAGGCTTTAATATATTGTGTTAATAAATCATTATTTTTCATATAAAAATCTCTCCTTAAATATCTTTATTTAATAAACGTTATAAAGATATATTCATTATAACATAATTATTTATTTTTTAAAAATTACTTTAAAGTAATTTTATTGTTAAAAAAAATATTCTATGATAAAATGTTAAATAGATGGAGGATGGCAGTATATGAAAAATCAGAATATTACCAAAGTTATAAAAGTAAATGATGATATAAAAGAAAAAATGTGCGAATTTTATGAAGATAAAAAAAGAAGTAAAACTCCACCATACGCAATATTTCAAGCCGAAGATAACGATACTATTATCACTTTATATGAATCAGGAAAAGCAATGTTTCAAGGGTTATCTGCTGATATAGAAGCAAGTATGTGGGAAATGATAAATAATGATTCTAGTAATTTAGAAGATTTTTTTGATGAACCAAGGAAAAAAGAAAAGGAAGAAGATATAGAAATACCATTTAATATTAATTCGATTGGTTCTGATGAAGTAGGAACTGGGGATTATTTTGGTCCTATTGTTGTAAGTGCATCATATGTATCTGTTAATGATATAGATTTCTTAACTAATTTAGGAGTTAGAGATTCTAAAAAACTAAGTGATGAAAAAATATTAGAAATTGTTCCCCAAATAGTTAAAAGAATTAAATATAAAACAATTATCTTATCAAATAAAGAATATAATAAATACCATAATGAAGACATGAATATGAATAAGATAAAAGCAATTCTTCATAATAAAGTTTTATATAACTTAACTCATGAGAATGATATTAAATATGATTATATTGTTGTTGATCAATTTGAAAGTCCTAAGAGTTATTATAATCATTTAAATGATACAGATAAAATTGTTAAAAATATAACTTTTATCACTAAAGCTGAAGATAAATGTTTGTCTGTTGCATGTTCTTCATTAATAAGTAGATATATTTTTATTAAAGAAATAGATAAATTAGGTGAAAAATACGGAATATTTATTCCTAAAGGGGCATCATCATACGTCGATGATATTGCTATAAAATTAGTATCTAAATATGGAAAAAATGTTCTTAATGATATTGCTAAGTTAAATTTTAGTAATACTAAGAGAATTTTAGAAAGTGTGAAGTAAATGAAAATAATAAGAGAAGTATCAGAAGATTTTTCTGGATATGATTTAATAATCCAAAATAATAATCAAACATTAAAAATGCAAAGAAATTCAGCATTCGATATTACATGGATGCTATATACTGAAGTAAATGCTAATAAAGAAAACTTTTTTATTATCAAAAAAGATGATGAATTATTTCCTTTAATAGATGAGTTATACAATAGTATTATCAATTGTGATATAAATTTATTTAAAGAATTTAGCTATAATGAATTCATTAAATTTATAAAAGTATATAAAAATATATGTGATATAAAGAATAATAAATTAACTTTTACTATTAATGATGATACTATGGAAATTGTTAAACATGATAAATTTTATAAAATTAAATTTAATAATAATAAAATTAAGTTTTCTAAAGAAAGTTTATCTTTTATATTCTTATACTTTGATAAAATTAATGAAGGAGAAATTGCAGAACAATCTATAAAAAAGAAAGTTAGAGTTATCTAGCTTTCTTTTATTCTTCAATTAATTTGTTAATTAAACCAAAAATTGATTCTATTCCTTTTTTCAAATATTTATTAATAAGTAAAGAAGTATCACTAACAAGATTAGTAAATTTATTAGAATAACTAACTTCTTTATCAACATTATATTCTTTTAAGTCAATATATTCACCATTAGCAACATCACTCTCAAATTTTTCTATTTCTTGTTCTGTTAAATTCTTTTTATTAGCAAGTTCATATTCATAATAACCACTCTCTTCAATTGCATAAACAACAACAAAACATATAAAAAATAAAGCAAATATAATTTTAATAAATTTTGATTTATTCATCCTAATCACCTTCAATATATTTATATAAAATATCTGAAATTGCTTCTATTGTGTTAAATACTTCTTCAATATTATTTTGGTACCCTCCTACTTCAATTAATATTGTATTGGGGCTTATATCTTGATTATATATTCCGTCTACTAATGGCCCTTCTTTTTTATATAAACCTCTACTTAATCCTGGATAATATTCATTAAATAAATTATTTAAATCTTCCATTACTTTTAAATTTTTACTATAATTATCATGTTCTAAACCTACTACAAACAAAATTTTAGCATATTTCTTAGAATTAATTGTAGCTGTTGAATTTTCTTTAGTAATTGAATCTCTATGTATATCAATAAAGTAAGTAAGACTATCATATTTAGTTTTTTTCTCTAACATAAGGATTCTACTTGCTTTATATGAGTCTGATGAAGACCACCCATTAATAGTTAAAAAATCAGTCATATTAGTATCTTCGACAATTGATGGGATTCCTAATTTATTTAGTTTCTCTTTTAAAATATATGATGCCATTAATACATTAGGAGTTATTCCATATATTTCTAAATTAGTGTTATCATAGTTTTCTAATTGATGAGTATTATAAATATATATAAGTGGATTTGATATTTCCGTAGGATTAGGATCTTCTATATATGAACTTACGTCTTTTAATTCTTCCATATTACTATAGTCATC
>CALVSZ010000030.1 GCA_944359705.1 uncultured Bacilli bacterium
AAGCATAATCTCATCCCCTCTATCAGTATTATATGCATTTATTTATAAAAAATCAACGTTTTTCCTAATTTATTTTGACTTTTTTGCATTTTTTTTGCAAATTTAACCATTTAATTATTGAATATTGTAAATAAAGTTGCATACTTTTTACATTTTTTGGTAGGAAACTAATTATATTAACTACATATATTATCATAGAAGAGGTGTTTTATATGAATGGATATAACTATTTTATGCCAAACATGTTTAGACAAGTACCAATGGGATATGCAAATATAGTACCATATGCTTTAAATAGTGCGCCTAGAGGAATACTAGGGAAATTAGGAGTTTTAAATAATGGAATTAAAGGAATAAATTGGGGAGGTCTTTTAAATAATACATCAAAAACTTTAGGAGTCATTAACCAAGCAATACCTATTGTTAAACAAGCAGGACCTATACTTAATAATATGCGTTCAATGGTTAAATTAGCAACAGCATTTAAAAATGAAACAAGTCCTAAAAATACAAGTATTAAAAAAGATATTGAGAAATCAAAACAAGTAATTACAAACAATACTAGTCTTAATAATGAAGATTTAGTTAATAATAATTACATGCCAAATTTTTTCATTAATTAGTTAGTCTAAACGCGTAAATAATTATGCGTTTTTTATTAATATGTGGTCGCCTGTGGTCGCCTCTATCTATATTTAATTTAAGTTATAGAAAATTAATATATTATCTTATTTTAATAACCAATCTAAAACGTTCATTTTTCTTATTCCATCATAATCTACTTCAGGATCTATATCCATTGTTAAGATAAATTTAGGATAATGGTCAGTAATATTTTTAAGAGAGTTTAGTTCTCTATCTAAAGTTTCAGTATCTCTTGTTGTATATGCTACTTGAAAGTATGTAAATCCTTCTTTATTTTCTGCTACAAAATCCACTTCTTTTTCTCCTATTTTACCGGTATATACCTTATAACCACGTCTAATTAATTCTAAATATACTATATTTTCTAAAATATGTCCTACATCTAAATTTTTTCTTCCAAGTATTGCATACCTCATAGTAACATCAGTAGCATAATACTTTTCTCCTGACTGTAAATATTGTTTCCCTTTTACATCATAACGTGGAACTTTAGAAAAAATATAACTTTCAGTTAAAGAATCTAAATAACTTTCTACGGTATGAACTGATATAGATCTTCCATTAGAAGTTAAGGTATCCGCTATTTTTTTTATAGATAATGAACTACCTATACTAGAAAACATAAATTCCGTAACACTTTTGAGCATACCTGTATCTGCTATTTTTTTTCTAATAGCAATATCTTTTACAATTATAGTATTATATATGCTGTCTAAATACTTATCAACTTCGGAAGTATTATCTAATTTTAAAGCATATGGAAATGAGCTATTATTTATATATTTTAAATATAATTTTTCATCTCCATCTACATTATAATAATTTCTATATTCTTTAAATGATAAAGGCAACATTTTTATTTCAATATATCTTCCTGATAATAATGTTGCAAGTTCACCAGATAAAAGATAAGCATTAGAACCTGTTATATAAACATCTATATTCTTTTTTATATATAATCCATCTACTGCTTTTTGAAAACTGTCTACAACTTGGACTTCATCTAAAAATACATAATATTTTCCATCATCGACTATTTTTTCTTTAACATAATCATATAATTCTTTATAACTGTTAAAATAATAATCTGGTGATTCTAAATTAATTGATATTATATGATCTTCATTTATTCCTTCACTTTTTAAATAATTTATAAATATTTCAAATAAAGTAGATTTACCACATCTTCTTATACCTGTTATTACTTTTATTAAATCTTTATCTTTCCATCTTTTTAAATCATCAAGATATTCTAATCTTTCTATCATAAAAATCATCTCCTAATCACATTATATATTATTTTACAAAAATTTGCAATAGAATGCATTATTTTTACAAATTTAGACAAAATTTGCAATATATATTAGTAATAATTATTATAAAGATTATCTTTATAAATAGACTTTTATTAACTTATTTGTTATTATATTTAAACAAGGGGGAAATTTCTTATGAAAAATTCATACGAGGATTATCAATACTTTTATAAATTAGTAAAAATTAATTCTATATACTTTAAAGATAATAATATCAGAATCACTAATAAAGATTACTTAACGGAAATAGATAATTTAATTCATAATATTTATCTTACAATAGAAAAAGAAAAAAACATTAATATAATTATTAGAGTTATTTTAAATTCAGTTGGTAAAGTACTATATATGCAACCTTTTCATAATGGTAATAGCAGAACTTTAAAACAGTTTATAAAAATACTTTTAAACTCTATAGATTATGATATATATTACAATAGAAAAGATTATATTATTCCCTTATTATTTGATAATGAAGAATGTAATAATGAAGAAGTTCAATTTTTTAAGTTAAAAGCAAAGTTAAGAAAAAAATAGCAATTAAGCTATTTTTTTATATAATTTTATTTTCTTTCTAGTAATAAAACGATGATGATAATGATTTTTCGGAATTAATTTATATAAAGTTTCTAATTTCTCTAAATCATTTAAACATTTCTCTTTAAATAAATTATCTTGTTTTTTTAATAAAACGGGTCCAAAATAAAGTTTCTTATAACTATATATACGAAATCCCTTCTTAAACTTAATTATCGTGTATAGAATACCGGCATCTTTTACTAGACACTCATCTATTATATAATAGCCTAATTTAGTTATCTTATATCGCAAAAAGTCAATATTATTATTACTTTGAACTATAATATTATCAACATATTTAAGCTTATTCATTCCCGTATATAAAATACCTACAATTGTATGAGCCCCCATACCTGATATAATTATCGTATTAATCTCATCTTTAGCTATACTTTTAAGTCCATCACTAAGACGACATTCAATAATATTATTTAACTTATATTTGTTAACATTGTAAATGGCATTATTTAATGCATTTTGATTAATATCACTGGCAATTATTTTTACATTATCTCTATTTTTAGCAATATATATATCTAATAATCCATGATCACAACCAATATCAACAATTTTTGCATTATCAGTTATAAAATCAGCAATTTTTTGTAATCGTTTTGATAATTTATTCATTTAAGAAATCCTTTAATTTTCTACTTCTAGATGGATGACGTAGTTTTCTTAATGCTTTAGCTTCAATTTGTCTAATTCTCTCACGAGTGACTCCAAACATTTGACCTACTTCCTCTAATGTTTTACAAGAGCCATCATCAAGGCCAAAACGAAGTCTTAATACTTGTTCTTCTCTTTCGGTTAAAGTAAGTAAAACACTAGATATTTCATCTTTTAAAAGTTCATGAATAGTAAATTCTTCCGGAGACATACTTCTTTCATCTTTAACAAAATCTCCTAAATGGGAATCATCTTCTTCCCCAATTGGAGTCTCTAAACTAACTGGTTCTTGAGCTATTTTTATTACTTCTCTTACTTTATCAACAGATAAATTCATCTTCTTAGCTAGTTCTTCATCAGTTGGTTCTCTATTTAATTCTAGGGTTAATTGTCTTTGATAACGAGATAACTTGTTAATTGTTTCAACCATATGAACAGGAACTCTAATAGTTCTTGCTTGGTCTGCTATTGCTCTAGTTATTGCTTGTCTAATCCACCATGTAGCATATGTTGAAAACTTATATCCCTTATTAGCATCAAACTTCTCTACTGCCTTCATAAGACCAATATTACCTTCTTGGATTAAATCTAAAAATAACATACCTCTTCCTACATATCTCTTAGCAATAGATACTACTAAACGCAAATTAGATTCTGCTAATATATTTTTAGCTTCTTCATCTCCCGCAGCAATACGAGCTGATATTTCATTTTCTTGTTCCAAAGATAACAAACTTATTTTACCAATTTCTTTTAAATACATTCTAACGGGATCATTAATAGTTAATTCTTTAGCAATAGTACTATCTTGAAGTATTGCTTCTAAATCAACACCACCATCAGATGCATCATCTCCACCATCATCCATATCTTCTTCAGATACAATTTCAATATTATTTTCAATTAAAGTATTATACAAGTCATCAAGTGAATCACTATCTAATTCTAATCCCTTAAGTTCATTAGCAAGTTGCTCATAAGTAAGCATACCTGTTTCTTTACCTTTTTTAATTAATTCTTCTTTTCTTTTTTCAAAGCTCTTAATTTCTTCAATCATTGTTTCACTCCCTTTACCAACATTATCTCACTAAGTATTTCTGCTTGCTTTAATGGATCCTTTTCTTTTTTTAAATCATCTTTTAACTTATCTATTTTATTCTTTTTAAAGTATTTGACAATAACACTTATATAGTCATCTATTTCTAAATTAGTATACCCTTCTTTTAAATTCATATTTATTATTTCATATAATACTTTTAATAATTCTTTCTTATCAGATATATAACTGATAAAATCAGCAATATCAAAGTGTCCATATTTATGATAATAACATATAATTTCATTTGATAAAAATCTAATTTCCATCGTAGGAAAAAAACTTATATTATTTTCTACCTTTAACAGTACTTCTTCACTCTTTATCATATAGTATAATAAATTTCTCTCAGCTTTTTCATAGACATTAAATTTTTTTTCAGTTTTAATTATACTATTGTTTTTAGGAATTACAACATTTTTTTTAATAGTATTATATTTATTTAATAATGTTTCATAACTTATATTATACTCTTTAGAAAACTTTTTAAGTGTTAATTCAATTAATATCTCATCATCTACCTTTACTAATTCTTTAATCATTTCATCTATATATATAGAAATATCTTCGATATTATTAAAATTCTTATCTTTTTTATATAAATTTAATTTAAATTCAATTACATTAATCGCTTTTTCTATTTGTGCATAAAAAGCTTCTTTACCTTTTGATAATATATATTCATCAGGATCTAAGTCTTCTTCTAATCTAATTATTTTAGGAGACAGTCCAATATTTTCTAATACTTTAATAGCAGATATAGTAGCATCCTCTCCCGCTTTATCACCATCAAAA
Source organism: uncultured Bacilli bacterium (assembly GCA_944359705.1). Classification (GTDB taxonomy): domain Bacteria; phylum Bacillota_I; class Bacilli_A; order RF39; family UBA660; genus CALVVX01. Next base: position 5,101 of record CALVSZ010000030.1, read on the forward strand.
CAAAGTATTACATTATCAGTCATCTTCTTAACAATTAGTGCTTGTTCTTTAGTAAATGCTGTTCCCATTGTAGCTACACAATTATTAATACCTACGGTGGATGCTCTAATTACATCCATAAATCCTTCCATTATTATAACATATTCATTTTTCTTTAAATGTTCTTTAGCATTATGATAATTATATAGTAAATTTCCTTTTTTGAATATAGAAGTCTCTTTACTATTTATATATTTACTTGAATCTTTTATATTATATATACGACCAGAGAATGCCACAACATTACCACTTAAGTCATATAATGGAAACATTATTCTATTTACAAATAAATCATTTGACATAGAATTAGATAATCCTAAATCAATTAATTTATCTAACTTTATTCCTTTATTTAATAATAGTTCTGTTAAATTACCTTTATTTAAAGATAATCCAATTCCAAACTTTTTAATAGTATCCCTATTAATTTGTCTATTTTCTAAATATTCAATAGCCTTTTTACCTAGACTACTATGTAGATTATTTTGATAATATTTACTTGCTATATCATATATTTTATAATCTTCACTTTTATTTTCTACTTTACTATTAACAGAAAGGTTATATCCAAGTTTATCTCCCAGTAATTTTACTGCTTCAATAAAACTTATGTGTTCATATTCTGATACAAAAGTAAAGACATTACCAGTCGCCCCACAAGAAAAACAAGTATATATTTGTTTTTCTGGACTAACACTCATACTAGGAGAATGATCATCATGAAATGGACATACTCCAAAGTAATTCTTTCCTCTTTTAGTAAGGGGAACATAATTAGATATAACACTTACAATATCTGTTTTATTTCTTATTTCATTAATGGTATCATTATTAATCATAAATCCACCCCATTACAATATCTTTAATTATTCATTAATATCTATATGCAAATTTAATTCTTCTTCAGTAGGTAGAGAATCTAATATATCTTTTGGTAAAAATTTAGTTATCTCATAAGAACTAACACCAATAGGTTTATTTATATCTTTTAAAGAATATTCTACTGAAATTTTATCTTTTCCTTTACATAATAGCAAACCTATAGTAGGATTATCCATCTTATCTTTTAATAGATCATCTACTGCTGATAAATAAAAATTTAATTTACCTGTAAATTCTGGTTGAAAAGGAACTGCTTTTAATTCTACCACTATATAACAATGAAGTTTAGTATGATAAAATAACATATCAATAAAATATTCTTTTTCTCCAACCTCTATTTTATACTGATTACCAACAAAACTAAATCCATTACCAAGTTCCAATAAGACATCTCTAATGCGCTCTACCATTGCTGCTTCTAATTCTGTTTCTACATATTTTTCTTTCAATAATGGTAAATTAAATATATATGGATCTTTTTGTAAATCATTTGCTAAATCGCTATGTGGCTCTATTAAAGTATTTTTAAAATTATTTTCTTTATTAGCTAAAACTTGTCTATTATACAAATCAAAATCTATTTGATGATCTAATATTACTTTAGACCAATTATTATTAGCTGCTTCATTTGCATACCAAAATCTTATTTCTTTATCTTTAATTCTATCTATTAATATTATGTTATGAGTCCAAGGTAATTTTGCCACTGCCGGTGGCAAAATTGAATATTCTTTATATTCTATATAAAATTTTTTCATTCTACTTAAATTTCTTGCTGAAAAGCCTTTAATGTTAGGAAAATCAAGTTTTATTTCTTTTTCTAATTCTTTTATAAATTTATTTCCCCAATTTGAATTTTCATAAATTATTTTACCAATTTTAAAATATAAATTAATCAACCTAGTATTAGCATCACTCATAATTAATACTTGCGTATTATTAATTTCAACTTTTATATTTTTTATTATATCCTTAAATTCTTTTTCTAGCATTATTACCTCCATAACTATTTAATAAACATAGAGTCTCCAAATGAGAAAAATCGATACTTTTCTTTTACTGCTTCATTATAAGCATTTAGTATAATCTCTCTACTTGCTAGAGCACTTACTAACATAATTAATGTTGATTTAGGTAAATGGAAGTTAGTAATTAAATTATCTATAGCCTTAAATTTATATCCTGGATATATAAAGATATCAGTCCATCCAGAACATTTACAAAAGTAGTTATATTTATTCATTACTGTTTCTAATACTCTAACAGAAGTAGTACCAACACTAATAATACGTCTTCCTTCTTCTTTAGCTTTATTTAATATATTAGCAGTCTCTTCATTCATTTCATAATATTCAGAATGCATCTTATGTTTAGATACATCTTCTACTTTAACTGGCCTAAAAGTACCAAGACCTACATGTAATGTCACATAACAAATAATTATTCCTTTATTTTTTATTTTTTCTAATAATTCATTAGTAAAATGAAGTCCTGCAGTTGGAGCAGCAGCACTACCTATGTTTTTAGCATATACAGTTTGATATCTATCTTTGTCTTTTAATTTAGTTTTAATATAAGGTGGTAATGGCATTGTTCCTAACTTATCTAATATTTCCATAAATATTCCATCATATTTAAATTCTATTTTTCTAATACCTTCATCGTCTACTTCTAAGCATTTTGCTTTTAATAATCCATCTCCAAAAGATATAATAGTTCCATCTTTTACTCTCTTAGCAGGTTTTACTAAACAAGACCATATATTATTTTCAATATTATTTAAAAGTAATACTTCAATGTGAGCACTAGTATTTTCTTTTATTCCAAATAGTCTTGCGGGTATTACTTTAGTATCATTTAATACCAGTACATCACCTTTATTTAATAAATCTACAATATCAGTAAATACGTGATGAGAAATACTTCCTGTTTTTTTATCTACGACCATAAGTCTAGAACTATCTCTTTTTAAAATGGGTTCTTGAGCAATTAATTCTTCAGGTAATTCAAAATCAAAATCATCAGTTTTCACAAAACATCACCTACAACTTCATATATTATAACATAAATTAGATAAATATAAACATAAAATTAACATTTTTTGTAAGTTTGTAAGTTTATTTTAACATTAATTTATATAAACATAGTAAAAAAAGCGTTTTAAATTATAAATTTAAAACATAATATATTTATAAAGATATTTTGTAGTTATTATGTAGTATATATCTTGACAATTACAAAAATCTGTAATAACATTATAATTAGAAAGAGAGATGATTATATTATGTCTAGTTTAACAAGTGCTATAAATGTAAACGTAGATACAGAGGTAAAAGATAAAGCCACTACTATTTTAAAAGATTTAGGTTTAAATATGAGTACATTTATTAATATGGCATTAGTGCAAGTTATAAAAAGAAATGGAGTGCCTTTTGAAATAGTAAATCCTACCCCTAGTGAAGAGTTATTAGAGGCTCTTGCAGAGATAGAAGAAATAAAAAATAATCCCGAAAAATACCCCCGTTATAATAATAGAGAAGATTTAAAAAAAGCGTTGTTATCAGATGAATAAATATATATATGACGTAGTTTACTCTACAAAATTTAAAAAATCTTTTAAAAAAATAACTAAACAAAATAAAGATATAGATATTTTATTAGATGTCATCGATAAATTAGCGTGTAAAGAAAAATTAGACGATACTTATAATAACCATAAATTAATTAATACTTTATATGATTGATACTGGTAGCCATAGTGATTTATTTAACAAGTAGTAAAGAAAACTACTTGTTTTATTTTATCAATATTTTATCATTTCATATTTTAAAACCAATGCACTATTAAGTACATTGGTTCTTCTTTATTATGAGATAATATAAGTATATCAAACCATTCAAAAAATCTGATAAATTTTATCAGATTTTAACTTTAACATTTTTATCAGTTTCTATTTTAACATTTATAATTTTAACCGTTTATAGGAATTTAATGGCCCTACGGAAAGGGTTCCGCAGGGCCTTTACTAGATTTTAGAACTAGTTTCTTAGCTTATTTCAAATGGGTTGTTCATTGTTCCATTACCAGAAAAAGTTAAATTAGATTTAAGAGAAATTACAGGAAGCAAAGCACGAGGAGCCTCAACAATATAACCCAAATCCAAATTGCCATCATGACCAGAAACAGCAAAAACATCTTGATAACCTAAAGGGCTCATCGTCCAATAATCATCATTATTATATAAATAATATGAAGTATTAAAAGCAACACCACCAGCCATTGCAACTTCATCTGATGTTATTAATCCTACAGGATAAGTTAAATCACCATTTCCAAGAGCTATTGATGTAGTAAATTTATCATTGGCTTGTGCACATTTTAAACTTGGTGTTTCATTAATATAAAGTCTATAATATGGTTCATAACGTGTTTCTACATTATCTCCGATACCATCATCCATTGATCCAACTTGTCTATCATTACAATATATAGCATCTGCTACATCCTCGCTATAGCCTTTATCAACAATATTAGTTTTATACCAATTATCATTAGCAATCTTTATTGTACTATCATTAATATTCGCATGAGTATCTTCATATGTACTTGAGCCTGGAGTCCCATACATATATCCAATATAAGCATTATCATCATCATTATTAGCGAATTCAAAATAATCAATCAGCCCTTCATAACCTTCACCATTAGCTCGAGCACTAGTTCCATCATAAATTATCCTAATTGTTCCGTCCCCATTTATTCTAATTATTCTCCAGTAGAATCCTGCAAATTTAACATAATTATTTTCTACAGCACCTCTAAAATAATAGGTAGTACCTAAATCATCCTCTGCTTCATATATACCATTAGTGGTCTCACAAGTAGATGTATCACTACAACTTTCTTTAGCAGTTTTCATAAAGTTGGGTGTCCCATCACTTACACTTAACCCTAAATTAGTTAAAGTAATTAAACCATAATTAGGCTCCTGATCTGTAGCATCCGCACTTAATACAAACTTAAATGTTTGATTTTGCATAGTTTCTGGATTAGCATAATTATTACCATCTATCCATATATATAAATCATACGTAGAAGTAGTACTTGTTATCTTTTGACTAGATGCTATTGTTATTTTATCTCCTTGATTAGCATCTTTAAAGTTTCCTTTACCTACTAAATCACTTCCTTTATATAATTCCCAAATAAAGCTTTCATGTTTTAATCCATCAGGTAATGTTTCTAATGTTAAATATAAATTTAAGTATGCTGTTAAAGGACTGCTTGCAGTAATAGTTTTCTTAACCGCATATCCTTTACTTACTCCTACTTCTTTAGTAGAAACTGGTCTTAACTTAGAACTTGTAATATCAGCTCCTGCATCAAATGTAATATCTACTCCTCCTACTGTAAAAGATACTAAAGTATTATTAGAGCTTTGCCATGAAAACCAAGCAAAAGAGATACCTGCTACTAAAGCAATAAATGCAAGTACTCCTATTATTGTTCCTAATACCTTTCTTTTTTCCATTATCTATTCACCTCTATCTATATTAGATAATATCATATTTAATATTAATTATCAATTCTATTCAACACTTTTTAATGAATCAATCATATCTATTTTCTTTAACATAAAGTAAGTCATTATTTCTACTACTAAGGTAAATATAATCATTATTATAAAAGTAATTATATAACTAATTAAATGGATATCTTTTATAAATAAGAATTCTTCTGTTTCTGCTATTGTAAGTACAAATAAATTAAGTGTTATTCCTAAGAATAATCCTAAGATAATTCCTATAATAGTTAATATTATAGTTTCTCTATATACATAAGTAGATACTTCTTTATCATGGAATCCTAATACTTTTAATGTAGCTATTTCTCTTACTCTTTCATTTATATTAATCGTAGTTAAATTATATAAAACAATTATGGCAAGAAGACTTGAAGCTATAATTATTAAGTATACAATATTATTCATTCCTTCTATTATATCATTTAGAATACTAATACTATCAGATGTATACTGAACGCTACTAAAGTAATCACTATCTATTAATTCTTCTGATAACTTTTCATAATCATTATCTAAAACATTAGTAATAATAGTATTATAAGTAAATTCTCCAAATACTTTTTCATAATAAGTATTATTTAAATATATATAACTATTTACATAATTTTCACATATACCTTCTACTTTTAATATAAATAGTTCATTATCACTATTTCTAATTTGAATAGTATTACCTACTCCGACATCTAATAATTCAGCCATTTTTTCAGTTATTACTACCCCATTATCAGATAAATTTAATTTATTTCCTTCTAAATCATTAATAGTTATATATTTATCTAATAAATCCATATCAGAAAAAGCTAAAACATAAGTATCTACTTTCTTACCATTCGTATTAAAAGTATAACTTTCCATATGGGTATATAATAAATCTTTAATATTTTTTTCTCCTAATAAATTATTAATATCATTATTAATAGATACTTGTTCATCTTTAAGTATTAACATGGCATCATATTTATGAATATTATTATATTGAATATCTATTAAAGAACTAACACTATCTCTAATACCAAAACCTGTAAGAAGTAGCGCAGTACATCCAGATATTCCAAGAATAGTCATAATTATTCTCTTTTTATATCTAAATAAATTTCTAATTGTCACTTTCCAAGTAAAAGATAATCTTTTCCATATAAATGGTATTCTTTCTAAAAATACTTTTTTCCCTTTCTTAGGAGCTTCTGGTCTAAGTAGTGTTGCAGGCATATATTTAAAGTTTTTATTAATAGTAATTATTGTTACTATTACCATTAATAATATAGTAATTAATATAATAGAAATACAAGGAATAATTTCTATATATGTATTTAATTTAGGAATTATAAAGTTAGCTTCATAAACACTATATAATAAATGTGGAACACCATTATATCCAATAGATAAGCCAATAATAAGTCCTAGAGAAGTAGCTATTAATACATAAAACATATAACTACTTACTATTTTTAATTTATTAATTCCAAGCGATACATAAAGACCTATTTCTCCTCTTTCTTCTTCAATCATCCTAGTCATGGTATTTAAACTCATTAAGAAGACTACTATCATAAAAAAGATTGGAAATACAGCTGCAATAGAATCAATTTTTGTAGCACATTCATAGAAATTAGTATAACCACTATTATCTTCTCTTGAAAGTAAATACCAATTAGGTTTTTCGATACTAGCTAATTCACTTCTAGCATCTTCTATTTCAGTCTCTGCTTTATTAATTTCTTCTATATATTTATTATAATTATCATAATAAGTATTATATCCTTCTTCTAGTTCTTCTTCACCATCTAATATTTGTTCGTAATTACTTTCTAATTCTTTTAATGCTTCATTATATTTAGTATTCCATAATGCTTCTTGTTCTTTAATTGTTTTTTCACTATTATCTAATTCATTTTTAGTATTTATTAAAAGTTCTATATTTTCTTTATTTTTAGTTAAAGTATCTAACATTAATTTATATTGTTGATATTCCGAACTTCCTTCTTCTAAATTATTTAAGATATTTTGAATGTTAGTAATATTTTCATTAATACTATTTAAATTAGATTCTAATTCACTTTCTTTAATACCATACTCACTAAGTAAATTATTATAGTATTCTCTACCTCTTTCTAATTCATTTTTAGCATTAGTTAATTCTCTTTCTGTATTTACTTTAGTTTGTTCTAATTCTTCCATACCATTTTGCCACTTAATTCTAGCATCTTCTAATGTCTTTTTATTATTATCTAAAATATTTTTAGCATCTTCTAATTTTTTACCATTATCATTTTTTTCTTTTATTAATTTATCTTCTGCTTCATTAATTTTATCTGTTGCTTCTTTTAATATTTCTTCATATCTAATTGTTTCTCTTATTGGTTTTAATTCTTTTAATTTATTTTCTAATTTAGTTATTTCGTTTAAATATTCGTCTTCGTAAGCAACATAATCTATACTATTTCTATCACGTATATATATTTCAGTATAATATTCCATATCAAAATTATCTTTAGGTATATATATGTATGTATCTAGTTTTCCGTCTCCTGCACTTGCTATTCCTTTATTTTTATATGTATATAATGAACTAGTAATAGTACCTACGACAGTATATTTATTATTACTTAAATAATCATTATCATCAATAGTAATAATATCTCCAATATTATAAGTTCCATCTTCTACTAGACACTCATCTATTTTGGTGGGCATATTCCCTTTAATTAAATTAACTTTATTAACATTATCTTCTATAGAATGAATTCTAGTTATTTCACCATTTACTTCAATATCAAAAGAATATGATGGGACTACTATTAAATCATCACTTAACTCTTTTATTGATATAACATCGCTATCAGTAAGTCCCATTGTACTTACAATTTTATAGTCCATTAGTAATGTATTATCATAATACTCATCCATTGTTTTTATCATATCACTAGATGCTTCTCTAATTCCTGAGAAAAAAGCACTACCTAATGCTACGATTAAAATAAGTGAGATAAATCTACCTAATGATTTTTTTATTTTTTTAAAACTATTTTTATATATTAACATTACCAGTCTATCTCCTCAACTAATTTTGGCTTTTCATTAATAACAATGTCTTCTACTTTACCGTTTTTAATTTTTATTACTTTATCAGCCATTTCGGATATAATTGCATTATGAGTAATTATTATCGTTGTCATAGCAGATTTATGGCAAGTTTCTTGAAGCACAGATAATACTTTTTTACCTGTTTTAGAATCTAAGGCTCCGGTTGGTTCATCACAAAGAAGAAGTTTAGGGTTTTTAGCTAGTGCTCTTGCAATACTTACTCTTTGTTGTTCTCCTCCGGATAATTGGGCAGGAAAGTGATTTATTCTATCTATTAGTCCTACACTCTTTAAAGTTTCCATACTGTCTTTGGGATGTTTACATATTTGACTAGCAAGTGATACATTCTCTAAAGCAGTAAGATTACCTACTAAATTATAAAATTGAAATACAAACCCTATATCATATCTACGGTAATTAGTTAATTCTTTTTTCTTATATTTAGAAATATCTACTCCATCAATAATAATTTTCCCTTTATCTGCCGTATCCATACCTCCTAGTATATTTAATACTGTAGTTTTTCCGGCTCCGGAAGGACCTAAAATTACTACTAATTCACCTTTATTTATATCAAAAGATATATTATCTATTGCTTTTATTACTACTTCTCCCATCGTATAAGATTTACTTATATTTTTAACTTCGATATATGCCACATTATCACCATTCTTTCTAGTTAAATTATATAATGAATTTACATTTAAGACAAGAAAAAAATTGAAATAGAATTACATATCTCAATTTTCTATTATTATTAAATTAATATTTATTTCTTAAATCACTTGGGGAATATTTTAATTTAATTAATTGCTTTGTCCCTAAACTTTCTAGTTCTCTATTAACTGAACATGCTTCCCAAACCGGGATTTTTATGCCTATTAGACTAAAAAGGATGTTATATATATCATATATAATTTGCGGATCAATTTCTGGTTCCCCAATTACCCTTAATAAATTATTTATTTTATCAAAATTATCAGATAAATACGTAATTAGCAAGGAATAACTACGAAACTGTTCTTCGCTTATTTGTTTACCACTATTAATTAAATGTTTAGCAAGATTAGCAAGTTTACTATTTAATTCTCTTATACTTCCACTTACTATGTTATCCATGAAATCTATAAGTTCTTCCCTATCTAAATCATAAGTTTGAGCTTTAGTTTCACCAAAACGCGTTTTTATAATATCTCGTTCCCTAGCTAATTGTTCTTTTTCTTTAATTAATATTTCTTTTAAATCATCTATATAAGTATTTATTTCTATACCACTTATTTGTCTATCTATCTTTATTTGCTCACCATTAATATCTAACATTACAATAGACATATCGTCATAATAATATTGATTTTTAAAAACAAAAGTTTTTAGTTTTCCTGTTTCATTTAAGTAATCAACATATAAATAACAAGTAGCATCTAGGAAATCCCAAATTTTAAAATTTTCGGGACGATCTATTCTTTCTACCATTCCTTTAAACAAATGATAACCAGGACTGCTATTTACAAATTTTACTTTTCTAACGATTCCAACACTCATATCTTAATACATCCTGCCCTTCTTCTCCGCTTCTTCTTTCCATTCTTCACGATACTGTTCACTTTTTCTTTCTAAAACAAGCATCTTATGCTTTAGTTTTTCTTTTGTTTGCAGATAAATTGGTTCTGTACAATTTGGATTTTTTGCATATAAATAATACATCATATCAATAAGATTATCTAAACGTGCAGCTTTTTTTGGATAATCTCCACAATCCTCTATCGTTAATCCAATAAAAGTATGAGCGTCTTTGAATTCTTCAAAGATAAACCACATAAAACCAATCCACTTTTTTAAATCCATGTTGTCATCAGCATAATATGAAATGTTATTTGAACATTGATGAATTTGCTTCCAAAGATAACTTGCAAATTGTCCTGAATCATATTCTCTTTTATACCAGTATCCTAACTCCATATTTCTTAATATTTTACAAAAATCTAACTTAAAGAAATCTATTACTTCACTACCAGCACGTAAAGGGAACTGCTCGTTATCGAACAGGTCCCAATTATCACGAGTAATACTTTCCCCATATTCTTGGGAAACATGATTTTGTTCAAGGGCTGAACTATTCATTTCACCATAACTAATTCCTACGACAGCACTTTTTATGTCTTCAATTTTACCACCATATCTTAATAAAAAATAAGAATAATCTAGTAAACAATATTCACTACGTAAACGATACGTTTCGTTTATAATGTTCCAACCATTTTCTGACATAATCTTATTAAGTAATTGCCACTTCCCATTTACATATTTTAATTTTAAAGTACTACCCGTACTATAATAAACGTCTTCAATCATAATTGTTTTTAGTCGTTCACTACGGTCTTCTATTTCTTCATCTATATAATCTATATATAAATAACATTTTGTACCATCTTTAATCAGGCTATTAAAATCTTTACCACCATTTTTATCTTTAATAACAGCTTTCCTTACAACTCCAAAAACTTCTTTTCCTTCCATTTAAAATACCTCCAGTTAAGTTAAATTATAGCATAACAAAATTATATAGACAATATATATGTTTAATAGATTGTGTAACATGGTATCGGAAAATTGAAAAAAACACTTCAATATGTTATACTATAATCGCAAAAAAATAGCA
>CALVSZ010000031.1 GCA_944359705.1 uncultured Bacilli bacterium
TTCATTTTTATCACCATTAGTATTATGACAAATTTCCTTATTTTTTATTCAATGACATTTATAAATATTAATTACATCTTTATAAATTTCATATTTACAAAGTTAATAACATATGTTAATATATATATGTGCATATATATGCACATAAGGAGGCACATATGATTTGTGGAAAGAATTGTCCTAATTATCAAAAAATAAATGACAAGAAACAAAATATAGAATTAAATAGAATTGATGACTTAGCAAATATATTTAAAATATTATCAGATACTACAAGATTAAAAATTGTATGTTCACTTCTTAATAAAGAAATAAAAGTATCTGATATAGCTATTAATTTAAATATAAATAGAACTACTGTATCACATCAGTTAAAAATATTAAGAGATAATGATTTAGTTAAATATAAACAAATTGGTTTAGAAAAATATTATAGTCTAAGAGATCCTCATATTGAGCAAATAATCCTTCAGGGTATTGATCATATTAAATAGAAAAGGTGATAACATGTTAGAATTAATTAATATAAATTATGAAATAGATGGTAAAAAGATATTATCTAATATAAATTTAAAAATAGATACTAAAAAAATAGTAATAATAACAGGACCAAATGGTAGTGGTAAATCTACTTTATCAAAAATTATTATGGGAATAATTCTTCCTACTAGTGGTAAAGTTTTATTTAATGGTGTAGATATAACCAATTATAGTATTGATAAAAGAAGTAAATTAGGTATTTCTTATGCGTTTCAAACGCCAATTAGATTTAAAGGTATGACAGTAAAAGATATAATTGATATTTCTTTAGGGGAAAATAGTTCTATTAATAAAATTAGTGATATTTTAAATGAAGTAGGACTAAATTATAAAGAATATATTAATAGGGAATTAAATGATAGACTTTCTGGTGGCGAATTAAAAAGAATAGAAATAGCATCGGTAATTGCAAAAAAATCTAATTTAATAATTTTAGATGAACCAGAAGCAGGAATTGATTTATGGAGTTTTAATAATTTAATTAATTTGTTTATAAAAAAGAAGAATGATTCTGGATTATTAATTATTTCTCACCAACAAAAGCTATTTAAAATTGCTGATGAAATAATTTTATTAGATAGTGGGAAAATAAAAGCAAGAGAAAGTTATATAGATATTAAAAATATTATATGCTGTAATAAATGTGTTAATAAGGGGTGTAATCATGAGTAATATAGATCAAAATTTATTAAATAAAGTAATTGAAAATATAGATTATAACTATGCATATAATATTAGAAGTAATTCTAGAAGTATTCAAAGGAAAATAACAGATAATGTTAATATTGTATCGAAAGAAGATAATACTGGTATTGATATTTATGTTCAGGATAATACCAAATTTGAATATATATATATTCCTGTTTTAATAACGGAAAGTGGTCTTACTGATATTGTTTATAATGATTTTCACATAGGTAAAAATAGTAATGTTTATATTGTAGCAGGATGTGCTATTAAAAATAATGGAAAGTCTAAAAGTGAACATAATGGTATTCATAGATTTTATTTAGAAGAAGGATCTGTTGTTCATTACATAGAAAATCACTATGCCGAAGGACATAATCATGGTAGTAAAATTATAAATCCAATAACTGAAGTTTATTTAAAGAAGGATAGTTTTATGGATATTAAAAGTGTTCAAATAAAAGGTGTTAATTATACTAAAAGAATAACAAAAGGAATACTAGAAGATAATAGTACTTTAGAAATAACTGAAAAAATAATGACTGATGGGGATGAAAAAGCAGATACTATATTTGATATTAAATTAAAGGGAATTGATTCAAGCTGTAATGTTATATCAAGAAGTTATGCTACAGGAAGTTCTAAACAAAGATTTAAATCTAGTATATATGGTAATAATAAATCATACGCTCATGTTGAATGTGATGCTATTTTAATGGATAAGGGTAGAGTAGAAGCTATTCCTAGAATTATTGCAAATGATGTTAATGCTAATTTGTCTCATGAAGCATCTATTGGAAAAATTGCTAAAGACCAGTTAATTAAACTTATGACTTTAGGATTAACAGAAAAGGAAGCTGAAAAAGAGATTATAAAAGGCTTTTTAAAATAAGTCTATAAACATTTGTAATAAAAATTATCTATTTGTAATATTATTAACTGAAAAGGAAGATGATATTATGATAGATAAGAAGAATTTATGGTTTTTAACATTATTTAGTTTAGTGCTTGTATTAAGTGTATATTATATTACAATGCCCAACGAACTTTTAACTGCAAATAATAGTGTAATCTCTACATCTTTAGAAGAAGAAAATACTGATGATGCATCAGTATCTATAGAAGAAAGTGATATAATCTCGGCACTTAAAGTAGAAGATGGTAATGATGTATTAGAAGAAATTGATGTCTTGAAACAGACTTTGACTAATGCTAATTCGACAGTTGATGAAAAAAATACTGCGTATGATAAAATAAAAGAATTAACTTCAATAAGTGGAAAAGAAGAAAAGTTAGAAAATGCATTAAAGGAAAAGTATAAATATGATAGTTTTGTAAAAATTGAAGATGATCAAGTTCGTGTTGTTGTTGGATCTAAAGAACATAATACCCAAATGGCTAATGAAATTATGCGACTTGTTCAAAATGAATTTGATGAAAAAATGTACGTGTCAGTACAATTTCAAGCGTAAATAGGTAAAATACTCTCACTTAATATTTACTTGTACATACAATATTATGAATAAGCATAGGCCACCCTAAAAAAGTGAGGTATTTATGAATAAAAGTATATTGACAAAAAGAGAAAAAGAAGTGTTTATATTATTAATTCAAAATATGACAACAAAGGAAATAGCAGATAAATTATATATAAGTGAAAAGACTGTTAGAAATCATATATCAAATGCTATGCAAAAATTAGGAGTAAAAGGAAGAGCACAGGCAGTGGTAGAATTAATAAGATTAAAAGAAATTTCTTTATAAGCCTAAAAGGCTTTTTTTCATATAATAATATCTTTTTCATATATTTTATTAGGTGATACTAATGTTAAAGAAGATGTCTATTAGAAAAATAATGGTTTCTACTCTTACATTATTTATTTTATTAATTATTTATTTAATGCCGGATAGTATAGAGGAAAAAGAAATTAACTTAAAAAATGATAATGTTGAATATATATATTCTAATACTCTTGAAACGGTATATCTATTGGATTCAAATGATTTTGTTGCGAGAACGCAGATTGATAGTTGTAATTGTGATGGCGTAGATAAGGCTAAAGATTTATTAGAGGGACTAATTTTAGATGGTAAAAAAAGCAATATAATTCCTAATGGGTTTAGACCAATTATTCCAAGTGGTACTAGTATTAAAAATGTTAATTTAGATAATGGTGTATTAACTGTAGACTTTTCAAAAGAATTATTAGAAATAAGTAAAGATTATGAAGAAAAAATGATTGAGTCGATAATATATACATTAACTTCAATTGATGGAATTGATAAAGTTAAAATAACGGTTGAAGGTAGTCCTTTAGAAAAACTTCCAATAAGTGGTAAGTCTCTTCCTGCTTATTTAAGTAAAGATTATGGTATAAATAAAATATATGATATAAGTACTACTAGAAATATTGATAGTTATACATTATATTATGTAAATACTTATAATGATAATAGTTATTATGTTCCTGTTACTAAATATATAAATAATGATTCTCAAGATAAAATTAAGGTAATAATTGAAGAGTTAAGTAGTGCACCAGTTTATGAAACTACTTTAATGAGTTTTTTAAATGATAATACTAAATTATTAGATTATGAGCTAAATGATAATAAATTAATTTTAAATTTTAATGAGGGTATATTATCCGATGCTACTTCTAATAATATATTAGAAGAGGTTATATACACTATAAGTTTAAGTATGAATGATAATTATGATGTAGATGAGATTGTGTTTAAAGTAGAAAATGAAGAAATTTATAAAAGTTTAATAAAAAATATTGAATAATAATTAATTTAGTGGTATAATCACTATTGAATTCGGTGATTATGTCCTCATAGCTCAGCTGGATAGAGCACACGCCTTCTAAGCGTGCGGTCGAAGGTTCGAATCCTTCTGGGGACGCCACTTATGATTATGAAGAGTTTTCACTCTTTTTTTTCTTGTATAAATAAATTATTAGTGATATTATATATATGTAATGTTAAATGTCCTCGTAGCTCAGTAGGATAGAGCGATCGCCTCCTAAGCGATAGGTCGTTGGTTCGATTCCAATCGGGGACGCCAGTATGAAGGTAAAGGATAAAACTAATTTATCCTTTTTCTTTTTAGAAAATTTAAAATTAGAGTAAATATTTTTTATTAATAAGTTTATTAAATTTAAATATAAATACTGACAATTTTTTATAAATTTGATACAATTTTCTAGAGGAAGAGTAGTGTATAATGAAGAAAAAATTGATTTTATACTTATTATGTGGGACTATAACATTGGCAATAACAGGATGTGGTAATAATTCTAATACTAATGAAGATTTAATTAACGAGCAAGATAAGATAAATTTAAATGATAATATAGAAGTTTCTGTTAATACTAAAAGTACTGGAACTAAAGATTGTTTTTTCTATATGTTTGTAACTAATTTGCAAGAGGTATTTCCAAATGCAAAAATTGATAGTTATAATGACTATGATTCAGTTTCCTATTGGATAGGACCAGCAGTAGATGCTAGTGATGGAGAAATAACTGAAGAAGAATTAGAAAATAATATTAATTCTCTACATTTTAACAGTGCAGAAGAAAATGCTATTATTGATTTGTTTAAAAAATATCAAAACAATACTTATAAAGGAATTAAGAAAGTAGAATATGCATATGAAAATCATCGATTTACTTTTACATATGATTATTTAGTTTTTACAAAAAATGATTATAAATCTGATGGAGAGACATTGGATTCAAAGGTTCAAGATATTTTATTAAATGCAACTAAATTTAAGGGTACTTGTGGTGGATTTGATTTTAATGAAGAAACTATTTTAACAGAAGAATTATGTGATGAATATAATTTAATATGTGATAGATGGTAATATTAAATAATTAATAAAACTTAGTTTTCTAAATGATATATTGCTTATATGTTTCTAATTGATGTTGGCATTTATTATAATTATATTATTTGCTTTATGTTATGTAGTTTATATGTAAATTTTTTTAAAACTATTAAATAAATTATTTTTCTTTTATTGTATGGTTAAAAAATATTATGGATAACGTTGAAATTAAATTGGAGTGTGAATTTATGAGGAAAATAATGATTATAACAATTGTAAGTTTGATTATTTTAATTATTCTAATATTTGTTTCATATTGTTATATACAAATCCAAAAGAAAAAACAAATAGAGCAAAATAATATAAGATATGAACAAATAAAAAAAGATGTTTACAAAGAAATGGAACGATATTATCGTATAGTTTATCCAACTTGTGATCCTGAAGATACAGCTATACAAAAAGTTTCTATGTTCACATTAGTTAATACTGCAGGAATGGATAAAGAAAAATTTTTAGATATTGATGGAAAAAATTATTGCGATACTATTACTTATGCTGCTTGTGTAGAAAAAAACAAATGGGAATTTAAAACCTATATTAAATGTAGTGATTATGAAGAAAATGAAGCCTTTGATTGGGAAAATTTTGATCCTAGTTTTTAGAAAATAATGGTAGTGAGATAATTTCTTACAAATGAAGAAAGAGAGGTGTAGCGGGGACTTGTTTACTCGATATAATATGAGAATGTTATTTGTAATATTAATTTTAGGGATTTGTTTATGTGGATGTAATAATGAAAACAAAAATAATTTTTCTAATTTTGAACATTATGATTTAAGTAAAAAGGATACTATATATCATACTTATGCTGATAATAATGTTATGAATAAATATGCAATTGCTGATATTACTCCTGATTCTTATGAGATGTCTGTATATGGATTGTTTTATCAAGTTTCAGATAACGATTATGTTTTACTTGATAAAATAGAGTCAACAGCGATTATGGATGATATAAGTAAATTTTATGAAAATAAATTATATGTAATAGGTATGGGAGATACTACAGGGAATTATGAATATACTCTTAATCAAGAAAAAATAACTAAAAAAGAATTGGTTTTTGAATTTTCAAAAGGATTTTTGGCTAGAAGTATAAAAGATGTTAATAAAAATGAAATATATTACAAAGTACTTACTAATGATGAAGATACTAGTAGCAGTATAAGTATTGTACTTAGGTGTTCATTATCAACTTATAAATGCGAAACTAGCGAGTAAATATTAAATATTGATTATAAAACAGCACTTGACTAATTAAATAAGTGCTGTTTATAATTTATATATAGATAAAGGAGTTAAGTTGTATGAATACTGAATTTAATAATTTAATAAATAATATAAAAAAATGCCAAATATGTAGAGAAAAATTTGGATTTGAACCACATCCAGTATGTTTTGGAAATGTAAATGCAAAGATTGTTCAAATTAGTCAAGCTCCTTCAGCTACTGTTTATAAAACTTTAAAACCATTTACTGACCAATCTGGAAAAAAATTAAAATATGAGTGGTATAACATAGATGATGTAGATTTTTATAATCCAAATAATTTTTATATAACTTCTTTAGCACATTGTTATCCAGGGAAAGATAAAAATGGTAATGATAGAGTGCCTCCTAAAATATGTTATGATACTTGGTTAAAAAAAGAATTAGAACTAATTAATAATAAAATATATATAATAATCGGCGCTAAAGCAGCTAAAGTTTTTTTCCCTAAAGAATTATTTAATGAATTAGTCTTTAAAAATAACTATATTAATGGTAAAATAGCAATTGTTTTGCCCCATCCATCACCACTTAATATAAAATGGTTTAAAGATAATCCGGATTTTTTAGAAAAAAGATTATTAGAAATAAGAAAAATAATAGAAAATACTTTAAAAAGTTAGAAAGATAAGGTTGAATATGAAATTAGTTCCTATACCTAAAGAAAAATATGATCAGTATAAAATAGACGCTATTTTTGATTGCTATAAATGGGATCCTCAGTTTTTAGATAATAATACATTATCTAAATATGTTTTAGTATTAACAGAAAAAGAAGCAAAAGAAGTAGCTAAGTTAACTGAACAATTAGATTTAGAAACAAGACAAGCAGAAGAATATATTATTAAAAATTTAAAAATTGCTAAAAAGTTATTGCTTCCTTCAAAAATAATAAAAGAAATAAGAAAGATGTCTAATTATAATCCTAAAAATAATATCCGTCTTACGCGTTATGATTTTCATCCAACTGCTAATAATAAATGGGTAGTTAGCGAAGTAAATAGTGATGTACCTGGAGGTTTTGCTGAAGCGTCATTATTACCTAAGTTAGCAATTCAGGTATTAAATATAAAGGACTGTTATAGTATTGATTTTGGTGCTAATTTAGCTAGTATTATATCTAGTAAAATACCTCCTAAAGGGAATATTATGTTTGTTCATTGTACTTCATATAGTGATGATCGTCAAGTTATGCAGTATATAGGAGATAAAATGGAAGAAAATGGATTTAATTCAATTTATGGAGCTGTAGATCATGTAGAATTTAAAGATAAAAAAGCATTTTGTATATTAAATGGTTATAACTGTAATGTTGATTTGATTTTCCGCTTTACTCCATTAGAATGGTTAATTAAAGTAAAACCTAAAACATGGGATGGTTATTTTGATACTTTAACACCATCTTGTAATCATCCGATTTCTATGTTTGCTCAAACTAAAAGATTTCCACTTATATGGGATGATTTAGAAAAACAAGGAATTAGTTTAACCGTATGGAAAAAATTATTACCTAAGACAACAGAAGTAAAAAATGCTAATGGAAACTATATTTATAAACCAGCTTGTGGTAGAGTAGGAGAAAAAATTTCAATTAAAGAAGCATGTAGTGATAAAGAGTATAAAGAAATATTAAAAGATGTTAGCATGCATCCTAAAAAATATATTGCTCAAGAAAAATTCATTAGTAAGCCAATAAAAGGATTATCAGATAAATTATATCATGTTTGTCTAGGATCTTATGCGATAGATGGAAAACATGCAGGATTTTATGCTAGAATAAGTGATAAACCAAGAATCGATTCTAGTGCTGAAGATATACCAGTAATAATAAAGAGGGATAAAATATGACAAAAAAAGAAGTATATAAAATATGGGCCCCTTCTAATTTAAAATGGTCTAATTGGGTAAGACCTGTTCCATTTGTTGATTTAGATAAGAATAATAAAATATTAGAAATTGTTGATTATAATTTTCCCTCAATATATTATATAGATAAATATTTAAAAGATATGGCAATAATAATTGATATAAATGGAGTTGATAGTATTAAAGAGGGAATATCTTTATCTAGAATAGGATATCAACCTATACCAATATTTAATGGAACTAATCCTTCATTAAATGTTAAATCAAATGTTGATAATTTAGCAATTGGTCCATATCTCATTTGGGGCGCTACAGAACTTTCAAAAATTAATTTAGGTGAATATGCTAACCCTGTTTTCTTATTAGATAATAATCGCTTAAATAGATATAGAATTAATAGAAGTATTTTTGATAATAGTTGGGATGTTTATCCTCAAGATTTACCTAGTTCTAAATATTTTCTAAATAATGGAATTACTAAAATATTGGTAAGAGGAAATGAAATATCCAAAGATTTAAAAAAAATTTTATATAGATATCAGTTGGATAACATGAAAATATATTTTACTAACGGTTATGATATTCCAAGAGAAATTAAAATAGGAAAGGTTAAAATAGAGAATAGTTAAGTGGAGAAGGATTATGTTAAGATTTAATGGAAAAATAGTTCAATTTGGTTTTGGTGCAGTAGGAAAAAGTTTTTTTGAAAATGTAAAAAAAGAAATAAAATTTAATGAAAATAATTATATAGTAATAACGAGAAATGAGAGTGAGTTTGCTCCATATATAAATATGGGTGGCTTAACTAATAATTTTTTTATATGTGAAATAGATAAAAATAATTTTAAGGAAATTTTTAGTAAGTTTTTGTCTGGTGGAGACTTGTTAATAGATTTTGCTGATTCTGTTGGTACAAGAGATATATGTATGTGGTGTTGTGAAAATAATATTATGTATATAAATACGGGAGAAGCAGATTGGCCAGAAAATTGGTATAGTATATTTAATGAAAATATTTTAAAAAATAAATTAAAAGAAAAATATAAAAACGATTTAAGATATAATAATCATCCAATTGTATTGCAACATGGTAATAATCCTGGACTAGTATCACATTTTGTAAAGTTAGCAATAGAATATATAATTAATACCCAATATAAAAAAAATAAGTTATTAAAGAAATTATTAAAAGAAAATAAATTTAATGAAATAGCTAAAATTTTAGATATAAAAATGATTCATGTAAATGACATTGATAATCAAAAAATAAATGAGAATTATAGTGAAGGTAAATTAATTAACACATGGTGTATTGATTCGTTTTTCTTTGAGTTATTAAGTGAAGCTACACAAAATTTGGGAACTCATGAACGAATTGATACTAAAGATAATTATAAATTATTAGATTTAGAAAATGGTTTTTTAGAATATACTCAATTAGCAGTTGATACATTATGTAAAACGTATTATCCAAATGGATATTTTGAAGGGCATTTAGTACCTCATGAAGAAACTATAACAATTGCTAAGAGTCTAGAGGTTAAGAAGGATGATAAAGTTATATATAGACCATCGGTGATGTTTATATATTTACCGTGTGAAATAGCTTGTAAGTATTTAGATAAATCTAAAAATATTTTTAATAATGATTTAGATATGGAATATGATACTACTAAGAATGTTATTAGAGGATATAACTATCCATTATCTTCTAAAATTGTTTACAACGAAAATATAACTGAAGGAACTGAATATGTTGGTGTTTTATTAATGGGAAGCAATTTTGATCCTGTATGGGTAGGAAATAGGATTAATCTTTCTTACTTATACAAAAACAAGAAAAACTCTTGTTGGCAAACTCCGACAATAACTCCTGTTGCGATGTCTGCATTAGCAGCAGTATGCTTTATGATTAAGAATAAAGATAAAAGAGGAATATATTTCCCTGATGATATCTTAGAATATAAATATATAATAAAAATAGCTGAAAAATATATATCAAAGACTATATATAAAACATTTTCTAAGCAGATAATAGAAAGTAGTCTTAATATTAATTTTTCAAATATTATGTCTAAAGACTTTTTTGTAAATAAAAAGCACTAGTATTGATATCTTTAATAAATGTGATATCAAATTTAGCTAGTGTTTTTATATTTTTATTTAGTGTCCGCCACCGCCACCTCCGCCGCCGCGTCCACCTCCACCATAAAATGATGAATTAAAACTTGAACTTCTAGATATAGATGAAGCTCTTCTAGTTGCATTTCTAAAAGATCTATGATTTGTTTTGAAACTTCTAGAAAAACAATATGGATTATTTAAAATAGTTTGATCGTTAATTTCTATTTTTTTAATTTTTAACGCTTTTATTACTTTTTCGGAAATTCCAAATGCAGTAGCGTAAACTAAGTATTTTTCCCATAGCTTAATATCAATAACTTCTTTATCTTTCATTAGTGTTTGACTGTTTAGAAAATCATAAAGACCTTTCCATTTTACATATTCATCTTCTCCGCTTTGTGTTAATAAAATATATTTTTTTGAGAATTTTTTTAATAAGACTGCACATATGAATAAACTGATACTTAATATAAATAATGCGCCATATGCAAAATCAAGTCTTGTTCTAGTTATGATAAAGTTTCCAAGTAAGATAATTATAATACCTACTAATATATATATATTAGCTAGATTATTAGTTTTCTTTTTTATGCCATCATAATCTGCTTTTTGCAAGTATCCTTTAGATATTCCTATATTTACAATTGAATTATCTATTGTGTTTATAAAAGAGGTAGTATTTCCATAGTCTTTAGCAATTTTATCTTGAAAACTATTCATTGATATAGATTCTCCCGATGCATATTTAGTAATTAAGTTAAATAATGCCTCTTCATTAATAGTTAATGATTCTAATAAATTATTATAAATATTATATCTTTCTATTGGTTGTTGTGTATCAAATGGAGGTTTTGTTCCTTGATTTTCTAAGTAATCATTTATCGTTAATGGTTTATTTATAACATTATTCTCATTTTGATAATTACTATCTTTGTTTTCATCATTTGATTTTACATTATTAATAGTTATAGTTGGTTTATATAAGATTCTTATTGATATATTTTTATTTGTCCAGTCTTTATCAGAATCTTTTTTGGTTAATTCAATATATTTTTTTCTTACTAAACTTAATAATAAAGATGAATAAATATTTCCAATATCAATTTTCTTTTTAGATTTAGTAAATGCTAAACTAGCAGCAAAATATGGATCTAAGTTACTAGGTATATCTCTATAATAGATAGCATTTATATTACTAGTATAAAATTTATTATTAGATTTTATTTTTTTGTCTCGGTAAATAATATATCCAATAATTATGGATGATAAAAATATAGAACTTAAAAGAAATATTATTTTGTTTCTTTGAGCGACTTTTGGGAGATTATCATATTCTTGAAGGGCATCTTTGGCTTCTTCTAAGTAAACATCATTAGAATAATAATTATTTTGGGCATAATTAGTAAATATATGTTTATCTTCATTAAATGATAATAATGTAAATTCTAGATATTGATTGTAATTTTTAAATTTTAAATCATTTTTATTTAGATTAAAGTAAAAAGTATGATATCCTGGATTAATAGAATCTGATTCATTATATTTAAAAGTATGATTATTTGTTCCAAAAGTGTGGGCAATATAGTTTCCTTTTTGTGGCATATCTTTTTGTGGTATTAATATTTCACCACTAAATGATTCTAAATATTTAATACTACTTTCTGAATACATAGTTAAATATAATTCAGAAACATCACTATATTTAAGAGCGGCATTATGCATTACGTATTGAATTTCAAAAGTTATTTTATCACGATATATTCCATTAATATAGAAAAATACACATTCATATCTATCTAATGCTTCATTATAAGGCCCACCACTATGATACCATTTTCCAGGTCCATATATTGGACTAGTATAATCACTATCATACCAATATAATTTAGGACTTTCTTCATAATATGTTTCACTTCCGTCATCATTTATTTGTTTTACATAATTAATTGTGTAGTCAACTTTTAACCCATCAACATAATCTTCAGGTAAATCTCTCCATAATTCCCAAAATAAATTATTTTTACTTGCGGCATGTATATCAAATGTTATTCTTTCTGTAATGATAACACTTCCACTAATTGATGGTTCATCTACTAATACGGCTTTATAGTCTAAGTTAGTGATTCTAGCATAATCATTAAATCCATTTCCTTCTTCAAAATTTATTGGGAAATATTCAATAAGGATTGGTAATATATAAAAAATAAAAATTGCTAAGATTATTATCCATTTAGAAATACGATTCATATTAAACACCACTTTCTATTTATATTATATCTTAAAAATTAATAAAATAATAGATATTATTGTTACAATTAAAATATAACTTGTTGTTAAATTTAACAATTTAATTTAAATTTTATGTTATACTTTACTGGGTGAATTATTAATGATAGATAATGATTTAAAAGAATATATTGAAACAAATATATTAACAAAATATAATTCTAATGATAAAGGGCATGGTATTGATCACATAAAATATGTTATTAATAGAAGTTTAACTTTTGCAAAATTAGTTGATAATATTAATCTCGATATGGTGTATACAATAGCAGCTTATCATGATATTGGACATAGTATTGATCCTAAAAATCATGAAAGTATTTCTGCTAAAATATTGTTAAATGATTCAAAACTGCTTGATTTCTTTACTGATGAAGAGTTAATAATTATGAGTATGGCCATTGAAGATCATCGGGCAAGTTTAGAACCTGAACCAAGGAATATATATGGAAAGATAGTATCATTAGCAGATAGAAATGTTAATATTGTACCTATTTTAAAAAGAACCTATGAATATCGAATAAAACATAGTAATGCTAAATCTTTAAAAGAAATCATCGAAGAATCATATGAACATTTAGTAGAAAAGTTTGGTAATGAAGGGTATGCTAATAAAAAAATGTATTTTGAAGATGATGAATATAAAAAGTTTTTAGAAGATATTAAGACATTATTAAATGATAAAAATGAGTTTTACAAAATGTATATTAAGGTAAATAATTTAGAAAATGAATTTTTAAAAGAACAGCTTGAAATGTATAAACCATTTAATGAACAAGAAAGTATTGATAAGCAAACTTTTTTAACTTTTATTGATACTTTTGACGATGTATTAACAAGAAAAAATATTTTTGGGCATTTAACAGCTTCTGCATTTGTTGTTAACGAAGACTTTACTAAATCTTTAATAGTTAATCATAATATATTGGGTGGCTTTATTTATCCTGGGGGACATGCGGATGGTGAATTTGATTTATTATCTGTAGCAATAAGGGAAGTAGAAGAGGAAACGGGTTTAAAGGTTATTCCATTAATTAACGGGGATATATTTGCACTTCAAGCACTCCCTATAAAAGGTCATGTTAAAAAGGGAAAATATGTATCAGCACATGTTCACTATGACGTACTATATTTATTACTTGCTAAAAATAGTGATATGAATAATATTAGAGTTTTAGAAAGTGAAAATAGTCAAGTTAAATGGGTAGATTTAGAAGATACTTATAATGAAGAGGCAGTTGATTGGATAAGACCAGTAAATGAGAAAATAGTTAAGAAAGTTAGAGTATTAAAAAAGAATGGTGATATATATATATGAAATATTTAAATATTGTACTAGATAGATTAAAAATAAAAAATAATAGTATAAGTTATGGATATTATAATGCTTTTTCAAAAATGAAAAAGAAAGTGGAATTGAACTTTTCTAATAAAAATATTAAATTAAATGTTATTATATATATAATAATAGCTTTATTGGCGTTTTTTGTTGTAGAAGCGGGATTTTTATTTAATACGGCTTTTAATAGTTTTAATAACTTTAATTTTAACAATACCATTGAAAGTAATGATATTAGTAATATTTTCAAAAATATATTTTCGCCGCTTTTATTATCTATTGTTATTAATATTATGTTAATAGGAATTAATTTTATTTATATTTTTTATAAAATTAAAATAAAAAGTATAAAAAAAGATTCAAAACCAATAAACATTAATATGTATAATAGAGATTTGCCTGAAGCAATAACTCCTGCACATGCAAGATTATTAGTATACGATGGCAAAGTAGATGAAATGACATTGGCTAGTACTATTATGGATCTAATCGATAGAGGGTATTTGAAAATAGAAACGGTAATGAATAAAGAAGATATATTTACTAAAGATATTTTTATATTAAGAACAAATAAAAATCAAGATGAGTTATTTGAATATGAAAAATACTTAATAAATTGGTTTTTTGATAGTGAAAGAAAAAGCAGTGTTGATATTCACAAATTACTTATTAATGACAATACAAATCCATGTGAAAAATTCTCGATTTTTCAAGGTTTGCTTTTGTTATCTTTCCCATTTGATAGATATTATCGTAAAAAATATAATATGAATAAATTAGAAATTATTAGCGTAATTTTAATTTTTGTTTCTTTTTTTATTTTTTCAATATCTATGTTTGTTAATTCATATTTATATTTTTTATGGGAGTTTATTTTTTTGTTTGGATTTTCAAATATAATTTTTAAAGATTCTGTTTATTCTATTAATCAAAAAGGCGCAGAAGTTCGTGATAAATTTTTAGATTTAAAAAGATTTTTAATCGAATTTTCTAAAATAAATGAAAAGACTTCCGAAATGATAAGCTTATGGGATTTTTATTTATCTTATTCAATTGCTTTAGGAATAGAAGGAATTGCAAACGAAGAAATTTCTAATTTTTTTGGAAATAATATTTATAATTTAAATAATATAAATAATTATGATAAATTAGGATATCAAGATTTGATAAATAATATTTCTAATGTAATTAAAACTTCTCAGCAAATATATTTAAAAAAATTAAAGTAATATTAACAACGATTTAAGTATTTAATAAAAGTTTTACTTGCAAAAGTAGGTAAAATAGATTTATTAGTAGCCAAATATACATTTATATTTGGTATTTTTTTATTTATTTTTAATTCTTCTAAATTATTATAATTTCTTTTTGCTAAATCAATTATAGTAAATCCAATACCTAGTCCAATATTTACAAATTCTATTATTAATTCTTGACTTACAACTTCCATTTTAGGAATAAGTTTAATATTATTATTAAGAGCAATATAATCTAGTAGTTTTCTACTATTAGATTCTTCCTTTTGTAATATAAGGGGATAATTATTTAAATCATTAAAACTATTTATATTATCTTTATAGAAAAATGGATTATAAATAAAACCTTGTTTAAGTTCTTTTATTTTAGTTAAATTAAGATTAGTTTCTTTAATATTACTCTCATTAAATATTACAAAATCTAATTTTCCTAATTTTAAATCATTTATAAGATTACTTGTTAAATCATTATTAACGATTATATTAATATTAGGATAATCTTTATTAAATTTATTAATAGCATCAATTAAAACTAATTTAGTAAGAGTAGTAGAACATCCAATTTTTATTTCTCCTTTTGTTAAATCTTTAAAAGAAGTAAATTCATTCTCAGCATTATTAATTAGTTCTAAAGCCCCTTTTATATATTCATAAAACATCTTTCCTTCTTCTGTTAATTCCATTCCTTTATTACTTCTTAAAAATAAAGTTCCTCCGAGTTGCTCTTCTAATTTCTTTATTGATTGGGAAATAGCCGGTTGTGATATGTGTAATTCTTCACTTGACTTAGTCATATGTTTATTTTTAGCAACAGTATAAAATACTTTATATAATTCTAAGTCAATATTCATTATAATCCCTCCTTATAGATATTATAACATATGGCAGACTACGTCCGCAACCTAACAAGAAGAAAACATAAAAAAAGCAAACCTCCACTTGAAATAGTTTGCC
>CALVSZ010000032.1 GCA_944359705.1 uncultured Bacilli bacterium
TTAATAATATTTTCTTTCCACGTTCTTACTGATGGCAAATATCTTAGAACTCCCATTAAGTTTGAAACCACAATATATTTTTTATCATTACTAGATAGTTTATTTAAAGTTATTATTCTTTCTGTTTTAAACTCAGGGCTTACAGCAAGTGCTTCACTTGTTATAAAATCATCCATCGGGAAAAACAATACATTACTAGTATAATTTAATAATTTATTATAAAATAAATTAGCTTCGTAAGTTGAATTTAACACTAACAAAATGTTTTCTTTATTTTTTATAAATGTGTTATAGACAAACAGTGCACTTAGTTCTTTATTTAAACCAGTAATTCCTGTTTGATTTAAAACATTGCAATCAAAAATTTTGTCAAAAAAGCTCATCATATCACCTACCAAAAGTATTATTGATACTTATTATTTTCTTTTAGTATTATACTTATTCATTAATCTTTCTACAGATATTAAGCAAAAGTCTTCTATTATATTTGATAAATATTCATAAATATTATTTAATTCTATTAACTCATTCTCGCTAAATTTTCCTAAGACATAATCTTTTATATCATATTTACTATCTTTTGATATACCTATTTTCAATCTAACATATGCTTTTGTATGTAAATTATCTTCTATATTTTTAATACCATTATGTCCACCACTTCTACTATTTACCACAATTTTAATCTTTCCAAAATCCATATCTAAATCATCTTGTATAATTAAAATATCTTCAGGTAATAATTTAAAATAGTCAACGTATTTTTTTACTACTTCTCCCGACAAATTCATATATGACAACGGTTTAATTAAAAGTACTCTTTCTCCATCAACATGTGTAAATAGATATTTAGCATTAAATTTTTCTTTTTCAAATAATAAATTTCTTTTTTTACAAATATAATCTAATAGTTGGAATCCTATATTATGTCTAGTATTTATATACTTTTCGCCTGGATTACCTAAACCTACAATTAATTTCATTATTTCATCCCCTTATTTTTATGATATTCTAAATACACCTCATTTTTTGAAAGGCCGTATTCTTTAGAAATATATTTTATTGATTCACTAATTGTATGTCCTTGATTAACATAATCATCTACTAATTTTGTTACATTTAAATTAAAATTACTATCATCAAAATTTTTATTTCCCTCTAACGTTATTACAAATTCCCCTTTTAAAACAGGAAAGTCGCTTAATAAAGTTTCCAAATCACCTCTATAGATGCTCTCATATTTTTTTGAAATTTCTCTAGATATACTTATCTTTCTATTTCCCAAAACCTCTTTCATCAAATTTAAAGTT
Source organism: uncultured Bacilli bacterium (assembly GCA_944359705.1). GTDB lineage: Bacteria > Bacillota_I > Bacilli_A > RF39 > UBA660 > CALVVX01. The sequence continues at coordinate 1,311 of CALVSZ010000032.1, forward strand.
CCTAGTATGCGATGTGGTGCTTCATAAAATATAATGGTATATTCTATGTTTCTAATTTTTTCTAGTTCTTTCCTCTTTTTTGAATCTTTACTATTCAAAAAGCCATAAAACAAAAAAGGTTGAGGTTCTATTCCAGACGCAGTTAGTGCAGGTACAAACGCAGTAGCTCCAGGCAAGGAGATAACATTATAACCATAACTAGAAACATAAGCAACAGTTTTATAACCTGGATCACTTATTATTGGTGTTCCCCTATCTGTAACTAAAGCAACGTCTTGTCCATTTCTTAAAAATTCTAGAACTTTTTCTTTTACTTTGTCTTCATTATGTTCATGTAAAGAATATAATTTGCAATTTATGCCATACTTATTTAACAATAAAGAGGTAACCCTAGTGTCTTCAGAAAAAATAATTTTAATTTTTTTTAAAACATTTAAAGAACGAATGGTTATATCTTCTAAATTTCCTATTGGTGTAGAAATTAAATACAAACTATTTTTACCATCATAACTATTTTGCCACATTATTACACTCTCCAAACATTTTTTTTACTTCTTTAGTATAATTTCCATCTGATTCATAGATATACAAAGGTTTATTTATTTTTAAGCCTTTATTTCCATATTTTATTCCCTCAATTAGTATTATTTTTGCATCCTTCTCTAAATTTGTATATACAAATTGAATTTTCTTAGGTTCGATATTATATTTTTTCATAAGTTCTATAATTTCTATTAACCTTTCTGGTCTATGAACTAAAGAAAAAATTCCTCCTTTTTTTAGAAGTGTACTTGATATTTTTACAATTTCCTCTAAGGTAATCAAAATTTCATGTCTCGCTATAGATTTTACATCGTTTGTATTTATTACTTTTTGATTATTTACTTCAAAATAAGGTGGATTAGAAACTATTACATCAAAATAATTATTTTTAAAATAGTTTTGATAATTTTTTATATCATCATTTATTATTTTAATTTGATTTTGCATATTATTTTCTAAAATTGATTTTACTCCTAAGTTATATACTTCTGTTTGCACTTCTATCCCATATATTTTTGCGCTTGTCCTAAAAGTTAACAACATTGGAATAGGAGCATTACCTGTTGCAATATCCAAAATATTCTTTGTTCTATAATTAATAGTTACAAAATTAGCTAGTAATACAGAATCCAATGAAAATTTAAACCATTCATTGTTTTGATAAATAATAGCATCAAAATTTAATAATTTATTCTTTACTTCCATTTATTTCACTCTTTTTTTCTTTTTTGCATTCTAAATAGCAATCATTTTCATATTTTAAACAACATAAAAGTCTTCCACAAACACCATTAATTTTGCTAGGATTTAATGCTATAGATTGATTTTTAGCCATACTTATTGATACACTTTCAAATTCTTTCAAAAAAGCTTTACAACATAATTGCTTCCCACAAACCCCAAGTCCTCCTACTTCTTTGGCCTTATCTCTTATTCCTATTTGTCTTAGTTCAATTCTAGTTTTAAAAACAGTACCTAATTCTTTAGCTAATTGTCTAAAATCAACCCTCTCGTTTGATGTAAATTTAAAATACAATTGATTTCTATTAAATGAATATTCAGCATCAATTATTGACATATTTAAGTTGTATTTTTTTACTAATTCTCTACATTTTTTTATAGCATTTTTAGCATCTTTTTCATTAATTAAGTATTGATTGTAGTCTTTTTTGTTAGCAACTCTTATTACATAGTTTTCTTTTGGTACAACTTGATTATCTTTATCTTCTATCAGATCAAGTACTTGTCCAAAAAAAATTCCTTTTTCATCATTAAATAAAACGGTGTCTTTTATTTCAATTTTTAAATCATTTACATGAAATAATTCGTTTTTTCCTTTATTCTTTATTAAAGCAAATTTCATTATTATCACCTACTAAATCTATAATCATTTTATCAATCATCATATTCATATTTAAATTATATTTTATGTTGTTTTTTACGTCTATCAAAATTTCTATTCTATTTAATATTTTATTAAACAAACAATTATCATCACTTTTTACTATTTCTTTCAATTCATTATAATAGTAACTAATCATAATTGAAATTGCTAACTCGACTTCCTCTTTCGTTGTAAAAAATTTAAACCACAGTTCTTTTATATATATTATAGTATCATATTTATTATTTTCAACAAATTTTACAAAATCAATTACATTTTTTGTAAACTCATCATCATAATTAATTATGTTTATTTCTTTATCAGTTTTCAATTTAACAAATTGGCACCTAGACATTATCGTTTTTAATAACCTATTTGAATTTTGAGTAACTAATAGTGAAATAATATTTTCTGAAGGTTCTTCTAAAAATTTTAATATTGAATTTGAAGATTGTTTGTTCATTTTATCGCAATCAAAAATTACGTAAACCCTATATTGACTTTCGATTCCAATCATACTAAATCGATTTTGTAATTCTGTTAATTGTTCTTTCTTAATCCACATTCCATCAGGGCGAACAATAATTACTTCAGGGCAATTTCCAGAATCTATTCTTAAACAAATTTTTTCTTTCTCATCATTATTTTTTATTTTTGAACATACAATCATTTTTACAACGTCTAAAATTACTCTTTCATAATTATTACATTGACCTACATCAAATAAATAAGCATGAGAAATTTTATTACTTTTTAATTGACTATTAAAATAATCATAGATTTGAGGTTGTTCTTTAATTAATATATCAAACATAAACACCACACCTTTACTTACAAAATACGTCCAAATATTATTATTAACAACACAGAAGGAATACCAAAAAAATAATAAAGTGTAATAGAAATTGTATTAATAGGTATAATTATATTTATTGGTTCCAATATCGTATTTAAAACAAAAAGAAAAAAGAAAGACATTATTATTTTTTTTAATATTTTAAACATAACTTTTAACAAATTAATCACCATTAAATTATATGCGTTAAATATCTTTTCTTTCTTCTAATGCTAATTCTAACGTTAAAGTATCAATATATTCCATATCCATTCCTAGAGGGACACCTGTTGCTATTTTAGAAATTTTAACATTAAAATCAGACAATATTTTTTTCAAATATTGCATAGTTGTTTCACCTTCAATTGATGGCTTTAAAGCTAGTATTATCTCTTCAACATTATCATTTTTTATTCTTTCTTTTAATTCATTTATCTTTAAATCTTCTGGATGAATGCCATCAATCGGAGAAATTAATCCATCTAAAACATGATATACTCCATTATATATTCCAAGTTTTTCAAATAGATATATATCTTTGGCTTTTTCCACTACAAAAATAATTTTTTTATTACGGCTCAAATTAGAACAAATATTACAAATATTATCTTCACATAAATTTCCACAAATTTCACATTTTTTTACATTATCTCTTATATTTGTAATTGTATTGATAAATTCGTTTATTTTTTCTGCTGGCAAATTAAGCATAGAAAAAGTCATTCTTTCTGCACTTTTATCACCAATACCTGGTAAATATTTAAAGCAATCAATTAAATCTCTTATAGATTTTGGGTACATTATAATAAACCACTTAATCCATTACCATATTTTGATAATTTCTTTTCTTTTTCCATATTTAGTTTCTTTACTGCATCATTAAAAGCTAATAAAATCATATCTTCCATATATTCTTTTTCATCTGCTTTCAAGTCTTCTTCTTGCAATATTTTTACAGATTTTACTTCATATTTACCATTTATAGTAATAACTACAAATTCTGACTTTCCTTCATATATATTTTCCTCTATTTCTTTTTGTGTTGCTAATAACTCTTTTTGCATTTTTTGTGCTTCCCTCATTAAAGCTTGCATATTCATTTTATCACCTTCCTATTTATTTATATTCTATTATATCTTCCCCAACTATTTCAATTAATTTATCAACTGGAGAATCAATTTTTTTATTTTTATCTTGATTATGTTCAGTAGTATTTTCTTCTATATAACTATATACTATACCTTTTTTTCTATTATTAATATATTCGATTTTCGCACTATTCCATTCATTTTCACTTAATGCTATTATTTTATAACTTTTACTATATACTTTCTTTATTAAAGTTTCTACTCCACTTAAGTCAGCATTAATTCTAGTTGCAGTTGATTCATATTTAGACACTAACATTACATATGAATCCCCAACAGCTACTGGCAAACAGTCAGCTACCAAACCAACATATTTTATTAAGTCATCATCTGATACTAGACTTAAATTTTTCCAAAGATCCTTAAATTTTATTAACATCTCTTTGCTAGCCAAAGAAAAAGTATTGTTTATCCTTATTTTCTTCAAGCCTTCTATTTTATTTTTATCATATTCTGTTTCCGCCGAAATATTAACTTTTTCTAATGTTTCTTTCATTTCTAATGTTTCATTTGCATCCAATTTTTTTACAGTTCTTTTAGTATTTTCATCAAATTTTTTTAATAAACTAACCATTAATAAAATAGTTGGATATTCAGAAACTTTAATTTTCCCTAACAAATCATTCATTTCACCTATAAATTTATAAATAAAATCACTGGTGAAATCAAGAGATAGTGCTATTATTTTTTCGTTTTTACTTTTTATTTTTGTTAATTTATTTGTATTTTTATAAATTAAAATGTCTTTTACAAAAATTAGCAATTCTTCTATAAATTTATTAATATTTTTACCATTTTTATCAATAAATTCTAAAACGTTAATTATTTTTAATCTATCTTTATTTAATATATATTCTAGTAATTCGTTAATCATTTCGTATGAAACAGAACAATTTATATCAAATACATCTTCTATTGTTATTAAATCTTTATTCAACGAAGCTAATTGATCTAAATAATTTATTGAATCCCTCATTCCGCCATCAGACAAACGGGCAATTTCATATAAAGCAGATTCATCAACATTAATATTTTCTTCTTTACTTATTAACTTTAATCTTTCCACTATTAATTCGTCATCAATTTTATTAAATTGAAATTTTTGACATCTTGATAAAATCGTAGCTGGAATTTTATAAAATTCAGTTGTCGCAAATATAAAAATAATATGTTCTGGTGGTTCTTCTAAAGTTTTCAATAAAGCATTAAAGGCTTGCGTTGTCAACATATGAACTTCATCTATTATATATACTTTATATTTTGAAAAAGCTGGCACCAATGCCACTTTTTCCCTTATTTCTCTAATTTCTTCTATACCATTATTAGAAGCTGCATCAATTTCTATTATATCACTGTTATTATCAAAATTTCGGCAATTATAACATTTACCACATGGAACGCCATCTTTAAGATCAGTACAATTAACCATTTTTGCTATAATTTTAGCTAATGATGTTTTACCTGTACCTCTTGGTCCTGTAAACAAGTAAGCATGTGAAATTTTATTATTTTTTATTGCATTTGATATAACTTCTATGACATTTTTTTGGCCAACCATTTCATTTAAATTTTTTGGTCTATATTTTCTATATAATGCTAAATAACTCATATATCACCTCTAAATCTATATAACTATTATAGCATATGCTAGCGTCTTTTTTTAAAAAAATTTTGTAAAATCATCTTATTTTGTTCATCAAAAATACCATCATTAATAGTTATTTGCTCTACTTTTATGTTATTTTTTTTAAAATATTCTATTGTTCTATCATTCTTTCTAGGTAAATTATAATATATTTTTTTTATTCTTGATTCTTTAATAAAGCAAGCACACATTGGACACGGTTCTAAACTACAATACAGTTCAAATCCGTCTAATCTCCAATCTTTATTTTTCTTTGCGCCTTTGATTATAGCATTAATTTCGGCATGTCCAAGAACATTTTTCTTTTTTTGGCGGTTATTACGTCCCTTAGATATTATTACATCATTTTTTACCAAAATTGCTCCTACTGGAACTTCATCATTTTTATTAGCTTTTATTGCTTCTAGTATTGCAAGTTTCATTATTTCTTTTTTCATAAATTTCACCATTAAAAAATGTGCACACGTTACAAGACTAATGGAGCTGCTGTTTTCCAACCCTGACTCAGTTATAGTCGCAACGTTGCACAATAAAATTGTACTATTAAAGTGTTATAAAGTCAATTCTTTTTTTTATCGTTGTATATCAAACATATGTTTGCATTCATGCAATTTAAGTATTTTTTTTGTATTTTTAACATTTTTTAAATTTAATAAAAAAAATTTTACTTAAAAATCCCAAAATATTTCCCGGGAAATATTTTGGGTTGCAAATAGCATTTATTAAGCTACTAAAAAATTATTTTATTATGCATTTTATTTCAAATTGAATACAGTAAAACTTTAATAAACAATTAAAAACGTTATTAAAAAATATAGTAAATGTTAATAGTATTATTTAGCATTATTTTATTATGCAGTAAATGTATAATAAAATAATGCACTTCATTACATATTTGTTGGCACTTTTACATTATTTTATATATGTTGGCATTATTAAGATTTTACAATATTGCCAAAAAACATTAATAAAGTAAAACAATGTTTCACGTGAAACATCAATTTAGAAAATTATCAAAAATGTTAATTTAATATATAAAATTATTTCCCAGGAAATATTTCTTTATATTAAAACTTACTCTACATTTAATATAAAGAATCTTAATAAATATTTGTTTTTGTTAATATTACCTCTATTGTTTAAAAATATTATTGTAAAAGGTTTCACGTGAAACATTAATTTAGATAATTATTAAAAAATTAATTTAATATATATAATTATTTCCCGGGAAATATTTTTTCATATTAAAATTTACTCTATATTTAATATAAGAATCTTAATAAATATTTGTTTTTGTTAATATTGCCTCTGTTGTTTGAAAATATTATTGCAAAAGGTTTCACGTGAAACGTTGTTTTAGATAATTATTAAGAATGTTAATTTAATATATATAATTATTTCCCGGGAAATATTTTTTAATTTGTAATTAATATAGTTATTGAAAGCTAAAGCATTTACGAACATTTGTTTACTATTGTTTACAAAAATATATTACTTTTTTATATTTAAAAATTTATCAATATTTAATACAAAAGAATATTTATAAATATTTTTCTTTTATAGTTATTACTACTATTATTTAAAAACGTTTTTATAGAAAAATATTTCATATTTTAACAAAAGTTAAAATGATATGTTTTAAAATTTTTTATTTCCCGGGAAATAATTTTAAATTTGCAATTAATATAATTATAAAAAAGCAAAAACAATTATAAACATTTGTAATAAATTTTATTTCCCGGGAAATAATTTTGAATTTTCAAAGTATATTTATTTTATGTATTAATTTTTTATATAATAAAATTAATTAAATTGTAAACTATTACTTTTAATATATCTTTTTATTTTTGAAAATAAAAAAAGAAACTTATATAATTATATTTCTTGTGTTTCTTCTTCTTTTTCTTTATTTATAATTGCTACAGAACTTACCAATTGTTTTTCTTTTAAGTTGATAAGTTTTATTCCTTGTGTAACTCTACTTAGTGTAGATATTTTTTCTACTCCTAACCTTATTATAGTACCTATATTAGTAATAATCATTATATCTTCTGTTCCAAATACTGTCTTAAAAGATACAATAGACCCATTTTTCTCTGTTATATGTAATGTTTTTACTCCTTTTCCTCCTCTATTTGTTATTCTATATTCATTTAAATCTGTTTGTTTGCCATAACCTTTTTCTGTTATAATTAGTACTTTTTGAGAACTATTTGCAATTTCCATACCTACTAAGTATCCACCATCCAAGTTTATTCCTTTAACACCAGAAGCAGATCTTCCCATAACTCTTAATAAATCTTCATTAAATCTAACCATTCGTCCATTCGATGAAGCCATTAAAATTTCATCATTTCCCGTTGTTTTCTTTACTGAAATTAGCTCATCATCTTCTCTTAATGTAATAAATTTTTTACCATTGGATCTTATATTATCAAATTCTGATATTTCAGTCTTTTTAATAAAACCTTGTTTAGTAGCAAAAACTAAATATTTATTGGTCTCTTCTTTTTCTATTTTCAGTAAAGAAGTTATTTTCTCATCTTTATCCAAAGACAATAAATTAATAATAGGTAATCCTTTTGACTGTCTACTATATTCTGGAATTTCATATCCTTTAGTTCTATAAACCTTACCGCTACTAGTAAAAAATAATATATAGTCATGAGTAGTTAAATTAATAATATTTTCTACAAAATCATCTTCATTCATACTCATTCCTTTTATACCTACTCCTCCACGATTTTGGGTTTTATAAGTACTAGAAAGCATTCTCTTTATATATCCCTTATTTGTTAAAGTAATAACTATGTCATCTTCGGGTATTAAAGATTCATCATCAATATAATCTATTGCTGTCATATCTATATGTGTCTTTCTTTCGTCAGCATATTTATCTTTTATTTCCAACAATTCATTTTTTATTACATTTAATATTTTGTTTTCGTCTGATAAAATTTCTTCTAATTCTGAAATTAGTTTTAATAATTCATTTATTTCATTTTCTATTTTTTCTTTTTCTAAACCAGTTAACCTTCTTAATTTCATTTCTAAAATAGCTTGAGTCTGTGGTTCAGTTAATCCAAATTTGCTTATTAACTCCTTACTAGCAATTTCATCAGTTTTAGATGACTTAATTATCTTTATTACTTCATCTATATTATCTAATGCAATTTTTAGTCCTTCTAAAATATGTAATCGAGCTTTGTATTTGTCTAAGTCAAATTTGCAACGTCTATAAATGACTTGTTTTTGATGATCTAAGTATTTTTCTAATATAGTTTTTAAATCTAAAACTCTAGGACTACCATCTACTAACATTAAAAAATTTATGCCATATGTTATTTGCAATTGAGTATGCTTAAATAAATTATTCAAAACTACATTGGCGTTAGCCTCTTTTTTTACATCAATAACTATTTTAATACCTTCTAAAGCAGATTCATCATTTAAATTTGCTATTCCATCTAATACTTTATCCCTAACTAACTCTGCAATTCTAGTAATTAATGCTTTTTTATTCACCTGATATGGAATTTCTGTTATTATTATTCGACTTTTTCCATTATGTTCTTCTATATTAACTTTTGATCGTACAGTTATTGTCCCTTTACCAGTTTCATAAGCTCTTTTTATACCACTATTACCTAAAATAATTCCCCCAGTAGGAAAATCTGGGCCTTTTATTTTCTCCATTAATTCTAAAACAGTAATTTCTGGATTATCAATATAAGCAACACATGCATCAATTGTTTCTCCTAAATTGTGAGGAGGTATGTTAGTTGCCATTCCAACAGCTATCCCCATATTACCATTAACTAAGATATTAGGAAACCTACTAGGTAATACTACTGGTTCTTTTCTTTGACCATCATAATTTTCAGTAAAATCGACTGTATCCTTATTTAAATCTCTTAGCATTTCCATTGAAATTTTAGCTAATTTTGCTTCCGTATAACGTGATGCTGCAGCCGAATCACCATCTATACTACCAAAATTTCCATGTCCATCTACTAAAGCATGTCTATATGTAAAATTTTGAGCCATTCTAACCATTGTATCATATATTGCGGCATCTCCATGTGGGTGATAGTGTCCCATTACTGCACCTACCGCATTAGCACTTTTTTGATGCTTTTTATCAGGAGTCATTCCCTCTTCATATAAAGTATATAATATACGTCTATGAACCGGTTTTAACCCGTCTCTTACATCAGGTAATGCTCTGGAAACAATAACGCTCATAGAATAATCTAAAAATGACGTTTTCATTTCATTAATAATATTTACATTAACTTTTTTATCATTCTCATTCATAATACCTCTCCTAAATATCTAAATTTTTAACTTGTAAAGCATTTTCTTCAATAAATTTCTTCCTAGGTTCTACTTCTTCTCCCATCAATACTTGAAATATTTCATCTACTTGAATAGCGTCATCCAAATTGATTTGTTTTAATACTCTACTTTCTATTCCCATTGTTGTTGCTCTTAATTCATGGGGATCCATTTCACCTAAACCTTTCATTCTACCTATTTCATATTTGACTGTAGAAGGAAGCGTACTTAAATATTCATCTCTTTCTTTTTCATCTAATACGTATTTAATCGTTTTTCCATGTTTTATTGAATATAAAGGAGGTTGGGCTGCATAAATGTATCCTCCCTCTAAAAGTGGTTTAAAATATCTATAAAATAAAGTTAATAATAAAGTTCTAATGTGTGCCCCATCTACATCGGCATCAGTCATTATAACAATCTTATGATATCTTAATTTGGATATGTCAAATTCATCACCAATTCCAGTTCCTATAGCTGTTATCATAGTTCTAATTTCTTCGTTACTTAATATCCTATCCAATCTAGCCTTTTCAACATTTAAAATTTTTCCTCTTATAGGCAAAATTGCTTGAGTAATTGGATCTCTACCCATTTTAGCAGAACCTGCAGCTGAATCACCCTCTACTATAAACATCTCAGATATTGTAGCATCTTTAGAAGAACAATCAGTTAATTTACCCCATTGATTAGTAATTTCTAAACCACCTTTTCTTCTTGTTAATTCTCTTGCTTTTTTTGCAGCAATCCTCGCTCTAGCAGCAGTCATTGATTTTTCTACAATAATTTTCGCTTGATCTGGATTTTCTAATAAAAATCTTTCAAAAGCTTCTCCAAATATATTAGCTGTTATTTTTCTTACTTCACTATTTCCTAATTTAGTTTTAGTTTGTCCTTCAAATTGTGGTTCAGGCACTTTTACAGATATAACCATAGTTATACCTTCTCTTACATCGTCTCCAGTAAGACTATCATCATTATCTTTTAATAATTTATTATTTTTACCATAACTATTTATAATTCTTGTTAAACTACTTTTTACACCATCTTCATGAGTTCCACCTTCTGGTGTAGTAATATTATTAACAAAAGAGTATATTGCACTATTATAACCATCATTATATTGAAATGCGGCCTCTAATACTACATTATCTTCTTCACCTTCAACATATATAATATCGTCATGTATTGGTGTTTTATTTTTATTTAATAACTCTACATACTCTTTTATTCCGCCTTCGTATACAAAAATATCTTTTTTATTTTCCCTATCATCAACTAAAATTATTCTTAATCCTTTATTTAAAAAAGCTAATTCTCTTGCTCTTGTTTTTAAAGTATCATAATCAAAATGAGTTGTTTCTTTAAATATTTCATCATCTGGCATAAATGTTACAGTGGTTCCAGTTCTATCATCACTACAATCGCCAATAATTGTTAATGGTTGAACAATGTGGCCTCCATTTGCAAATTTTGCTTGATAAATTTTTGAATTTTTATATACTGTAACATCTACCCATTTACTAAGAGCATTTACTACCGAAGCACCAACGCCATGAAGTCCTCCAGATACCTTGTATCCACCGCCGCCAAATTTACCTCCTGCATGTAATACTGTGTAAACAGTTTCAACAGTAGATATTCCTGTCTTAGGATGCTTATCAACGGGTATTCCTCGTCCATCATCCTTTACTGTAACAGATCCATCCTTGTTTACTATTATCTCTATATCATCACAATAACCAGCTAAAGATTCATCTATCGCATTGTCAACAATTTCCCATACTAAATGGTGTAATCCTTTTACACTAGTAGAACCTATATACATTCCAGGTCTCTTTCTTACTGCTTCTAATCCCTCTAGCACTTGAATGTCTGAAGCATTATAATGTTCTATTTTATTATCCATTTTTATCATTCCTTTCAAAAATTATTTCCCGGGAAATATTTTTCCATTATTTATTATAAAAACACTCGCTTTTTTTACCAACTTTTCATCTATCATATTTATATCCGTCGTTGTTATGATAATTTGAACATTGTCTTTTATATATCTTATTAAATTATTTTTCTTTTCGCTATCTAATTCACTAAAAATATCATCTAATAATAAAATTGGAGATTCACCAGTTTTATTACTAAACAATTGAACTTCTGCTAATTTTAACGATAACACTATACTTCTTAATTGTCCTTGTGAGCAATGTAAAGAAACATTTTTATCATTTAAGACAAAAATAAAATCATCACGGTGGGGACCAATTAATGATATTTTATATAAACTTTCCTTTTCATTATATCTATTTAATTTTTCTATACATTTATCAATCATTATTTCTTTATTATCATAAAAATCAATGTTTGATATATATTTTATTTTTAAACCATCTATCCCCATTATTTCAAAAAAAATGTCACTTAAAATTTTATTTATACTTTCTATAAAATCTTTTCTAAATAAAAAAATTTCAACTGATAATTGAGCAATTTTATTATTTAAAATACTTAAATAATCCATATTTATATTATTTAATTTTAAATACTCATTTTTCTGTTTAATTATATTATTATAATCCATTAATATTTTTACATATTTTAAAGATAATTGACTTATTTCCATATTTAAAAACTTTCTTCTCACTCCAGGGCCTTCTTTTAACATATGAATATTTTCTGAAGAAAAAATAATAACTTTTAAATTTGAAATGTAATCACTCATTTTTTTTATATCTTTATCATTAATCAGAACATGCTTACCCGTATCACTTATTTTTATTTTAAATTTTTTTAAATAGTCATGGTATTTTACTTCACCTTCTATAATTGAATAGTTACAACCAAACTTTACTAAATTTTTATCATTAACACTCATATATGATTTAGTTAGTGCCAATACATAAATTGACTCTAAAATATTAGTTTTTCCTTGAGCATTCTTACCAATAATTATGTTTAATTTTTCATTTAAATTAATATCTAAATTATCATAATTTCTATAATTAGTTAATTTTAGTTTATTAATTATCATTATAACCTATTTTCTTGCCCAATATATCACCTTATTTCTAAAGTTGGTATCCCTATACGTATTCATTATACCATAATTCTATATAATAATAAAGAAAAAAGCATAAAAATCCTTTATTTTATGCCTTTTTTAACACTTTTTTTCTAGTATAAAGCATTTTGAAATTTGTGAACTAATAATAGAATAATTGACTGGTACAATTATTGATGATCCATCGTTGAAAATTAATAAAGTATTATTTTTTTTTCTTAAAAATGTAGTTATATTATTATAGGAAACCCAAATATTATCTTTTGATGTAATAGATTTTAATGGAAAAAATATTATTTTTTGGTCATTATCTATAATTATAGGTAACTTATAATTTTTTTTAAATTCTTCTTTACTTTCATATAGTCTGTACTCTAATGAAAATCTATAATAACTACACGAATCATTAATTATAGTCAACATACTTTCTTTAGAATTTTTTTCTTTACCTCTCTCTATTATTTTTGTTCCATTTTTTTCATTTGCTTTTAATAAGAATGTATTTTTGGTTATAATATATCTCATAACAAAATCCCCCTTTCAAAAATACGACTTTTATTAAATCATTAAAATTTGTCTAATTTTGTCAAAATTTGTCGAAAAATATAAAAATTCATAAAATACATTACAAAATTACACTTTTAAATTGCCAATTTATTAAAAAATTTATAATATTTATAAAAAAATCCACAATGTTGTGGATTAATAAGTTTTTATTGGCAAAACTAATTGGATTAAAGAATCATCATCCTGTGATTTAATTATTATTGGACTATTTTCATTATTCATATACAATATAACTTTACTTTGACCAAAACTTTTAATTGCATCTAGCATGTACTTTGATGAAAAAGATATAGATATTTCTCCATTATTATCAACTAGCATTTTTTCTTCTACATATCCTATTTCTGGTGAATTTGATGAAATTTTTAGCTCTTTGTCACATAAATCTAATTTTATAGTATTTTTATCACGATCAGATGTTAATAAAGAAGCTCTATCAATCATTTCAAATAAATTTATATAATCACATTCAACTGAAATTTCAAATTGATTAGGTATTATTGAAGAAGTTGCAGGGTATGTTCCATTTAACAATCTTGATAAGAATATAATATCATTATATTTAAATAAAATTTTATTATTAAATAAATGGATCTCCATGTTATTATTTTTGTCATCTAAAATTTTAGATAGTTCTAATAAATTTTTACCAGGAATTACAATATTGACTTCATCTTTATTAAAATTATCTAATTCAATATTTTTTTTAGCTAATCTATAACTATCAGTAGCAATAACTTCAAGTATATTATTATGTATATGAAAATTTATTCCTGTTAATAAAGGTCTAGATTCATTTTGTGAAGTCGCAAAAAACGTCTGATTTATTATAGTTTTAAATGTATCAGTATTCATTATAATAGGTTCTTTGGTTTCCTCTAAATCTAAATTAGGAAATTCATTAGGATTAACCCCATTTAATTTAAATTCTGAATTAAAGGCGCTAATAATCATTTTATATCCATCAATAACTTCAATAGTTATATCTGTATCTGGTAATTTTCTAATTATTTCTACTATATATTTACCACCGATTACAATTTCCCCTAATTCAGAAATTTCTGTAATTTCTTTTTTGTTTATAAAACTCCTTATTGATATATCAGTATCACTAGCATATAGATACAATCCTTCTTCTTTTAATTCAAATTTAATACCTGTTAATATAGGTATTAAATTTTTAGTAGATATTGCTTTTGCTGTATGATTTAATTTCTCAAGTAAAATATTCTTTTTAATAATTAATT
>CALVSZ010000033.1 GCA_944359705.1 uncultured Bacilli bacterium
TACTCTATCAATTTCTTTAAATAAATTAGTTTTATTTAAATCTTTTTCTTCTATAATTAAAGCAGCTTTCCTATTTACCAAATCCATTGCATTTTTATATTGATGATTATTAGTAACATATGGACTAGGAATAAATATCGTAGGAACTCCAATTGCTGTTATTTCACTTATTGTAGACGCTCCAGCTCTAGAAATCATTAAATCAACAGATTTCATTAAACCGGGAAGATTATCAATATATGAAACTAATTTAACATTTTTAGGGACTGAAACAACTTTATTATTTTTTAAATAATCTTTTCCTACTATAAATATTACTTGATAATCTTTTCTTCCAAATTCACTAATAAACTCCATTATTTTATCATTAACAGCTCTACTTCCTAATGATCCCATAACAATTAAAACCGTTTTTTTGTCTTTTTCTAGTCCGTAATCTTCAATATTTATTTTTTTACATTTTCTAGCAATATCACTACATGGATTACCCGTTAAATATACTTTTTCTTTTGGTAAACTTAACTTAGCAGATTCAAAACAAACGCCAATTCGATCTGCATATTTACTTAAATAACGATTAGCTAGACCTACAACTGAATTTTGTTCATGAATAAAAGTCTTTTTCTTTAACTTTTTAGCCGCCCAAATAACAGGACCAGTAACATAACCACCAGCTCCAATTACCACGTCTGGTTTAAATTTATCAATTATTGTTAAGCATTTTTTCCTTGCTTTTAAATATTGCATTAATGTTTTAAAATTATCTAATGTCAATTTCCTTTTAAATCCAGAAACTTCAATTCCTTTATATTTTATACCATATTTGGGAACAATATCTTTCTCCATTCGATTAGTTGTACCTATATATAAAAACTCACTATTGGGTTCTTCTTCTTTTATTTTATTAATAATTGCTAATGCTGGATAAATATGACCTCCAGTACCACCGGCACTTACAATAACTCTCACTTTTTCACCTCTTTTTGTCTATATATCGATTATATCAAATATTTTTAAGTTTGTAATTAATTTATTGAAATTTAATTCGACAAATAAACTTATTATATTATATTCCTTTGAAATAAAATAAAATTATCATCTTCATATTCCATTGTATAATTTTTATCATGTTTTAAATATGTGGCTACTATATTAGTTTTGTATAGCAAAACATAATCTATATTATATTCTTCAAAAATATCTTCATAATATATATTACCATAAACTAACTGCCTATGTTCTTCATATATATCCCTGTAATGATTATATGAATAAGTATATAAATCTGTCCTTGAATCAATATAAACCTTTATATCATTTAACATTAAATAACTACCAAAATCAATAAAATTATATATTCTTTTATTTTTATAATCAATGTTATTTTTTATATATTTAACAGCTTCAATTGGATATAAACTAGAATTTATATAATCTGTATTTATATTATAAATTATATATGGAGAAAATAAGAATAAAATAATTACTATAGATAAAGCAAAATTTTTTTTATTAAATAGTTTTTCTTCAAAGAAACAAATTACTTTTTTATACTTAAATGTTAAATATTTTGTTAAATATTTATTAATAATAATTAATTCAAATATAATTAATAAACTTTTATGACGATTACTAGATAAAGTCATAATTCCTAGTCCCAATAATAATAATTTATCTTTTAATAACACTTTTTTATTATTAATAATATAAAACATAATAATAAACATTAATATAATTACACCATTATAAATTAATATTAATGGTTGATGTTCTGATATATATATAGTAGTACTATTAGTTAATGTTTTAAACAAATATGTATAACTATTAATCCCTAAATAAGAGAACATTCCTCCAGTAAAAGATAAGATAAATGATATACCAATAAGTTTTATATTTATCTTTGTATCTTTTTTTAATACTTTATTGTATAAATATTCACCTACATAAGGCAAATACATAATCCAAAAAAAGGGATATACTGCAACATGAACATTTACTAATATTAATACCAGTATAAATAAATATATTAAATATCTCTTATTATTAGTAATATTCAATTTATCTAAAAAGTAATATTCTAGTATGAATATAGTATAACTAACGATTTGCCCTCTTAAGGTTATAAAATTTTTAAGTAAAACAATGGTAATAATTGTAAATATTAATGATAACAAATTATTTTTAGTTATTTTATTATTAATAATAAATAAAGTTATACCCAATATTATTGTAAATACAATAGTAAGCAAATAAATACCAAAGAAAGATAATGAAGAATAAGCAAAATATGCTAAATAACAAAGAATTAAATGAGGATATAAATAGGTTAAGTTATGAAAAGAGAAAGAATCAATTTGACTAATACCATTTTTACATAAACTTTCCCCTATTTTAATTAAATAAAAAGTATCATTTTGTAATTCTTTGGGTACTATTAAAATACATACTATAACAATTAATATTAATGACAAAATATTCTTTTTCATAATACCTCCTCAAGAAAAAAGAAACAGTTTAACTATTTCTTATCCCCAAGCATTTCTCCTAATAAAACTCCGGCATTTGCAATATTTTGAAGTTCTGATGGAATTATAATCTTAGTTGATTGACCATTAGCTACTTTTTCTAATGTTTCAAAACTCTTAATTGCAAGTACTGATTTATCAGCTTTAGCTTCTTTCAATAGTTTAATTCCTTCTGCTTCTGCTTGTTTAATTTTAAGAAGAGCTTCTGCTTCACCTTCAGCAATCTTAACTTGAGCTTCTTTTTTTGCTTCTGCTCTTAATATTGCACTTTCTTTTTCTCCTTCAGCAATTAAAATTGATGATTTTTTTTCTCCTTCTGCTTGTAATATTTTTTCTCTTCTTTCACGTTCTGCTCTCATCTGTTTTTCCATCGCTTCTTGAATATCACGTGGTGGAATAATATTTTTGACTTCTACTCTAGTTATTTTTATTCCCCAAGGATCTGTTGCTTCATCCAATATTGCACGCATTTTAGAATTAATAATGTCTCTTGAAGTTAATGTTTGATCAAGTTCTAACTCGCCAATTAAATTTCTAAGAGTTGTTGCTGTTAAATTTTCAATTGCACTAACAGGATTTTCTACTCCATAAGTATATAACTTAGCATCTGTAATTTGATAATATACTACTGTATCTATCTGCATTGTAACATTATCTTTGGTAATTACTGGCTGAGGGGCAAAATCTTTTACAATTTCTTTTAAACTAACCTTATTTGCAACTCTATCAATATAAGGAAGTTTAATGTGCATACCATTTCCCCAAGTTTGATAATATGAGCCAATTCTTTCTATTACATAAGCTTTGGCTTGTGGCACAATTACGATACAAGGTATTACAAATATTGCCACTAAAATTAATATTATAACTAATATTCCCATTTACTCTTCAATCTCCTTTACTTCTAATTTTACACTATTTATTGAAAGTACTACAATAGTACTACCAACCTTTATTTTTTTATCGCTATATGCGGTCCATAATTTCCCATCTACTTTAACTTCTCCGTTTTTATTTTTGTTAATCTCTTCAGTAACAATTCCTGTCATTCCCACGATTCTATCTAAATTAGTTTTTACATTGGGTTTAATATTGTTTATAAATGGTTTTGTTAATAGCATGAAGATAATTCCAAGAATTACAAATATTGCAAATTCAATTACAATATTATCTATAAATAAAGATGAAATTAAAGCAATTATTCCACTTGCAATAAACCAAATAGAAACTAAATTTACTGTTATAAGTTCTATAATTCCAAGAATAATAACTATTACTAACCAAAACAACATACTACCATCTCTTTCTTAATAATATTATATTAAGAATGAATTTTTATGTCAACATATTTTATTTTTTAAATAATTCTTTATAAATATCAAAGTAATCTTTTACATAAATAATTTTTAATTTTTCTTTTACTTCTTTAGGAACTTTATCAATATCATTCTTATTCTCTTCGGGAACAAAAACCTTTTTAATATTATTAATTGAAGCTGCTATTAATTTTTCTTTAAGTCCTCCAACCGGTAAAATTTTTCCCCTTAAAGTAATTTCTCCAGTCATACTTATTTTATTGTCTATTATTTTATCTTTAAATAGACTAATTAAAGATGATACTAAGGTAATACCTGCGGATGGCCCATCTTTTGGAATTGCTCCTTCTTCAAAATGAATATGAATATCCTTATCTAAAAATAGTTCATCATCAATATTAAAATGTTTAGTATTTGCTTTTATATAACTAAGGGCAATATAAGCACTTTCCTTCATTACTTCTCCTAGTGACCCAGTTAAAATGATTTTGCCACTTCCTTTATAATATGTTGATGATATTTTTAACATAACACCACCACTACTAGTATAAGCAAGTCCATTAATAACACCACTTTTAGTCTCTTTTTCATTATTAAAATATAAATATTTTTCTTTATCTAAATAATCTTCTAAGTTATCTATTCCTATCATATAAGTTCTAATTTGATTATTATTTACCATATCCATTACTATTCGCCTACATATTTTAGCAATTTGTCTTTCTAATTCACGTACTCCGGCTTCTTTGGTATAGCTTAATATAATTTTATTAATTGCCTCATCTGATATTATAACCATATTTCTATCTATATTATGTTCTTTTAATAATTTAGGTAATAAATAATCTTTAAATATATTAATTTTTTCATATAATGTATAACTAGATAATTCAATTATTTCTAATCTATCTCTAAGAGCTATAGGAATATCATTAACATCATTAGCAGTTAAAATAAACATTACGTTAGATAAGTCAAATTCTTCTTCAACATAATTATCACAAAAAGATTTATTTTGTTCTTTATCTAAAACTTCTAATAGACAAGATGCTGGATCTCCCCGATAATCTTTAGTCATTTTATCAATTTCATCTATTAAAAATACAGGATTATTACTATCGGCTTTCTTTATTCCTTGAATAATTTTTCCGGCAGTTGCTCCAATATAAGTTCTACGATGTCCAATGATTTCTCCTTCATCATTTACACCGCCTACACTTATTTTTACAAATTTTCTATTTAAAGCATTAGCAATTTCTTTAGCAAGAGTAGTCTTTCCTACACCGGGAGGACCTACTAAACAAATAATTGGAGTATTTACATTATTAGTATTCTTTTTTACTGCTATATATTCAATAATTCTCGTTTTTATATCAGATAATCCATAATGACTATTATTTAATACTTTCATAATATTATTTAAATCATTATTATCTTTAGTACTTTTATTCCAAGGTAAATTAATTAAAAAGTCAATATAATTTCTTATTGTAGTAATTTCTGGTGATGAAGGGCTTGAAAATTCATATCTATTAATTTCTTCTTCTAATCTTAGTTTTATTTTATCAGGATAATCATTATTATATAGTATACTTCTTAGTTCATCAATATCATGTTCTTTTATATCCGTATCCCCTAATTTTTCTTTTATTAACTTCATTTTTTCTCTTAATATATATTCTTTCTGATTAATATCTAATCTATAACTTAAATCATCTTCTATATCTTGTTCTAATTTTATAGTTTCTATTTCTTTGGCTAAATCTTTAATAATCATTCTAATTCTTGTCATAGGATTAAATACATCAATATATCTAAGTTTTTCTTGATAACTAAAGTCAAGCTCAGATATTACTATATCTGATAACCTTCCCATATTATTTATATTATTTATTCTTCCTAATACATTATTAGACATACTAGGAGACATTTCAACATATCTATTTAAATCTCTAAAAAGCATTCTTTTTAAGGCAATGGCTTCATTCTCATCATAGTCATATTCTTTAGTTTGTTTAACAAAAGCTTCAATGTAATTATCGTTTTCAATATAATTTAAAACTTCTACTCTATCTATTCCAATTAAAACAGCACGAATATTACCGTTAGGCAAAACTAAATGTGATTTAATTTTAGCAAGTATAGCTACTTTACTTAACGATTTCATATCTGGCATTTCTTCTAAAGGGTCAGTTAAATTAACTAATAATACAAATCCTTCTTTATTAGAAATACTAATATTTAATACACTTTTGTCATAATCTTTATCTACTTCAATTCTAATTTCGTTATAAGGGAATAAAACAGTATCCCTTAAAAACATTATTGGTAAATTTGTTTCTACCATAATACTTCACCCGCCAAAAAATAAAAAGTAATACATCCATTAATAATTAATTATAAATAGACATATCACTCTCGCTTTCGTTTAAATATTCTATCATATTTAAAGAATTTATCAAGTAATTTTACAATTTTTTTTAAGAAAAAATTACCTATTTCGAGGTAATTCTTATCTTTATTTTAGTAGTTTTAGGAGTATATGTTGCTTTTAATTCATCACCAGAAACTATAATATCTACTTCGTGATCTCCTTCTCCATATTCTGATAAATCGACAACAGCTTTTATATTAGCAGCATCTATTGCATCAATTACTTCCCTAGTTCCTTTTACTATTACAGTTATTTTACTTGAGTTTTCTCCTAAAGCACTAGCTTTATAATTAGAATTTAAATTAATTGTTTCAATATAGACATCATCAATTTCTTTGACTACTTCAGTTCCTAATGAAATAGTTACACTTGCACTACTTTCAGATATACTTCGAACGCCCTGAGGCTTAGATAGTTTTACATCAAATGTTTTATTTTCAGAAAGGCCATTTACATCAATCTCAATTGGTATATATTGAAGTTCATCTAACACATCTTCATCTCCATACACAATAACCTTACTAACTGATGAAGTCATAGAACTAATTGCTTTACCAAATGATACTTCTCCTTTAGGGATTATCTTTACTGGAACTTCTTTACTTGGAGATACTATACTTACTGTAGCAGTTACTTTGTTTGGTACCATTTCAACATCAACAACATTACCAGTATCATCATATGCGACTAATTTAACATCACTAAGCGTAGTAACTCCCGCTTTAGGATTTATTATATTTTTTATATCTACAAGAGCTTTTACTGTTGATACTTTTTCTAGTGTATGCTCTGCTCCTTTTATAATTATTTGATCTTGGTCAATCGTTACATTATCAATCGATAATTTAGAATCTAAAGCACTCTTATTTAAAATATCTACTTCTGCAGTTACTGTTTTAGATGATTTCGGATATATAATAACAGTTACTGTCGAAGGATCTAATTTATAATTTACAGAATTAATGGTACTATCATATTTTAAACTTACTTTATGTGTACCTTCTTTATAATTACTTAAATCGACTTTAACAGTACCGGATGCTAATTGTTTAGCTAAATATAATTCTTGAGTTCCTCCAATCATTGTTACATCTACTGTTTCTGGAAGGCCTTCAACTACATAAGCTTCTCTATTATAAGTTGCTTCTACTTTCTGATCATATAATACTTCAGCTGATGAGTCTACTAATAAAATTGCTTTACTATCAACAATAAAATAACATCCTAGAGCAATAACTAAAGATAAGATAATTAAAGTATTTTTTCTAGTTAACCATCTTTCAAAACTTCCTGTTTTCTTACCTGTTTTTTCTCCTAAAAACAAAATAAACTTTGTAATTGGTGTAATAATATATCTATCTATTAATTTAAATAAACTTCGGAAAAGAGCTGCGATAGTTCTACCAATATTTTTAAGCGTTTTCATCACTATCCACCTCCTCATCACCTTGTTCAAATTCATCATCTAATAGTGTTTCTTTCTTTGGCTTTAATTCTTCTATTAACATCATTCTAGCATCATCTAATGATAAATTATAGTTAAGTACCCCTCCTACGGCAATTGAAATTCTACCAGTCTCTTCAGAAACTATTAAAGAAATACAATCAGACTCTTCACTTATTCCAATAGCAGCCCTATGACGTGTACCTAGTCTTTTATTTATTTTACTATTTATACTAATAGGGAATACTGCTCCTGCACTAGTTATTTTATTTCCTTGAATAATTACACCACCGTCATGAAGTGGATTTCTTGGGAAAAAGATTGATATTAAAAGTTCTGAAGAAATATCAGCATATATTTTTTTACTTCTTTCTATGTACTCATTTAAACTAATATCTCTTTCTATTATAATTAGTGCTCCAATTCTAGATTTCCTTAAATATTCAACGGCATTCATTATTTCATATACTAATTTTTCTCTTTCATCTAATGTAAGTATCTTATGTCTTCCTAATAATTGTTTTCTACCGATATGCTCTAAAATATTTCTGATTTCTGGTTGAAATATTATTATTAATGCAAGTGGTCCCCACATAATTACATATTCTAAAATAAGACCTATTGTAACTAAATTTAAATAATCACTTACTAATTTTAAAATAATTATGAAGGCTACCCCTTTAAATAATAATACCATCTTTACATTGTTTTTTAAATTTTTTAATATAAAATATATAATCATCCACACTAGGGATATGTCCACTAATGCTTTTAACATATTAATAACACTATTTAATGTCATTATAACACCCTCTCTATCTCTTTCATTATATCAAATTTTGTAAAAAAAAAATACTATTTAAATTATAATTTTTAGTATTTTTTATTATCTTTATTAAAATCCTTATTATATAGTAGTTAATTTTAATATTAGTTTACATTTTTTAAATATTCTTCTATTACCTTTATTGTATCTTCAACAACATTTTTCCTAGTTGCATATTTTAATGCTTCAGTTAATTTATCTATTATTATATTTCTTGAAATAGCTTGTATTTCAAAGTTTCCTTCTTTTTCATCTTCAGTCAAATTCAAATTATCTATATTAGGAATTAAATCTAACTTATAATTATAATAATTAGCAATATATAATGAATTTATATCATTATCAGGATAGTTCTTAATAAAGTATTTAATAGTAATAAATGAATTTAAATTATTAAATTCTATATCAATTCCTGCTTCTTCTAATAACTCTCTATGTAAGCATTCTATGTCACTTTCATCATTATCAACGTGTCCTCCGAGCAAATAATAGTTATTATGACAAAAACATAATAATATTTCATTATTAGAGTTTTCAATAACTATCTTTGCTCTTTTAACAACTCTATTTATTTCAATTTCTTTTATATTATTATCGTTATATATTATTGTTATTGGATTAATTAATTTTATTTCGATTCCTAATACGCCATATTTATTTTGCTCTTCTTTAGAATAATATTTTTCCATATCTTTATAACTAGCAACTTCATTATAATTATAACCTAAAGACACTTTATCAAAATGTTTATATAGCTCTTCAAAGCTATCATATTTATGTAATTTTATTACTTTTGTTCTAATTATTTCAGCATTTTTTCTATTTTCAAATAAAATTATATCATTTTCTTTTATAAGACTTCTTTTTTCATCATTAAGTCTTAATTCAATAGTTTTAGTACCATTTTTTATAAGTTCAAATGGTTCATTATGTAATCTCATACTATGTATCATTTTCATCACCCACTTCATAATTCCATAAACCTAACTTACCTTTAATATAAATAGGTTTATCATATTTTTTTATATTCTCTAGTTTCCATGCATAAGTCTCTACGTGATTACTTCTTGCATATACTAAAGGATTTATTTTCCTTAATTCTTCGTTAAATTTAGTATCTACTAAAATACAATCAGTAATTGTTGCTTCCCCTATTATTGCACCTTTATAATATTCTAGATTATATTCGCTAAATCTTTCTCTTGCATCTTTTTCTAAAGACATTCCTGCATGAATCAATATCTTACCACGATATTTAGTTTTCCAACTTCTAAATTCATATTCTTTATATCTATTTATAATTAATGACGCCCATGGTTCTTTTATCGTTAATACTTTCATATTTATTACCTACTCTTAAACATACATTCATTGTCATGAGAATTAATTATTCCAACTGCTTGTAAATAAGAATAAATTATTGTTGTGCCTACAAATTTCATTCCTCTTTTTTTCAAATCTTCTGATATAGTATCTGATAATTTTGAACTTGTAATACCTACTTCATATATTACCTTATTATCAGTAAACTTCCATATATAATTAGAAAAACTTCCATATTCTTTTTGAATACTTTTAAATATTTTACTGTTATTAATTGATGCTTTTATCTTAAGTTTATTTCTAATTATATTTTTATTTTTTAACAGTTCATTTAGTTTTTTATCATCATAATTACAGATTTTATTTATATCAAAGTTATCATAGGCTTCTTCAAAATATGTTCTTTTATTTAAGACACATTCCCAAGATAATCCAGCTTGAAAGGATTCTAATATTAACATTTCAAATAATATCTGATCGTTATGTACTGGTACTCCCCATTCTTCATCATGATATTTAATATATAATGGATTATTCATATTTACCCATTTACATCTTTTTACTTCACTCATATTTATTACCTTCCTTATTTCATTTATTACTTTTTCAATATAATTATCTTTATATTTCTTTTTATAGACATAAATATATGATGGATGTTCAATATACTTTATTGGTAAATTTAGTTTAATATTATTCTTATTCATATATTTACTTATAAAATTATATACATTTTTTCCAAGTAAAAATATTATTTTAGGATTCATTACTTCTATTTCAAATAATAAATTACTTATACATTTATTCATTTCATTGGTACTTGGATATCTTAACTTTCCTTTATTATCAAGTGGTAAGCATTTTACTAAATTAGTTTTATAATAATTTAGACTAGGTAAAATATCCTCTATTTCTTTAATTAAAAGGCCACTATTAGTGTTTTCTTCTAAAGGATAATTTTTATCTATGTCATCTACCTTTTTAGCAGATAATCCCACCCACATTACATCACATTTATCTTTCTTATCTAATAATGGAAGTTGATTTATATATAGATTACATTTCCCACAATTTTTAATATTATTTAATTTATACTTCATATAACCACATCCATACAACTACATTACTAGTATATCATTAAAATTACTAAACAAAAAGAAAAAAAGTACTTTCGCACTTTTATCTAAATTGGCAACATGATCCACATTGTTCGTTAGTAACAACATTTTCTTCAGTACAAGTATATCTTGGTTGATATGTATGTTTATATATATGATTATTAATTATTCTTGTATTTATTGGGCATACATGTCCTTGATATTTTTTGATATACCTATTCTTCCATACATGCATATAATAATGTAATTATGCTTATAAAATCATTATTACTTAATTTTTCAACAAATTTTAAATTTCTTATTTCATAATCAACACTTCTAATATGTTCACATAAAACAGAACCGTGAACTTTTTTTGTATCTTCTAAATTGTAGTGTGTAGGAAAATATTTTGTATTTGATGTAATAGGACACAAAATAACCATTTTTGTATTTTTATTAAAAGTATTAGTACTTATAACAACAGCAGGTCTAATTCCTGTTTGTTCGTGTCCCTTTGTAGGATTAAAATCTAAGAAGACAACATCACCTTGATTAGGAATATATTTTTTTACCATATTTCTTTTCCCATAGGTTCATCCCAAGAAAAATCTTTAGCTAAATTATTAGTATGATAATTTTTAAATCTTTCTTCTAGTGATATTTTCTTTTTT
This sequence comes from uncultured Bacilli bacterium, assembly GCA_944359705.1. Taxonomy (GTDB): domain Bacteria; phylum Bacillota_I; class Bacilli_A; order RF39; family UBA660; genus CALVVX01. Next base: position 11,643 of record CALVSZ010000033.1, read on the forward strand.
TTGGGAATACTTATTACTATTTTGTCTTCTTCTTGTTCAATATTTAATATATCATTAGTTTTTATATTTAAAGATTTTAAAATACTACTAGGAATTCTTACTCCTGCAGAATTTCCCCATTTTTGAAGCCTTGCTTCCATATTATCATCTCCATTTATTTGTAGTATATACAAAGTTTATACATTTGTCAAGTGCGTTTTAATATTATTATACTCTAATTAGTGTTATTTATTAAATGTAACTTTAATATTTATAGTCTTATCATCAAATATTTCTATTTTATCAATTAAATTAATTATTAATTCTCTACTATGTTTTTTCATAGATAAAAAATTATCAATGTATTTATTAACTATTTTTTCATTAATATTAGTATTAACATTATTATTTAAATCATTATATTTTTTAGTTTTAATATTTAATTCATTTTCTAATATATCTTTTACTCTTATATATTGTTCTTCAGTTATTTTTTTATTTAATTTATCAATATAGATAGTATCTAAATTGTTATTTAATTGTTTAATATTATTACTTAATATTTTTAATTCTTTTTTATTTTGCAATTCATTATTTTTATTAAAATTATTTAATATATTATATTTAATTATATTTTTATCTATATTATTTAAGTAGAGATTAGTTAATGAATTAATTATAATTTTTTCTAATTCATCATAATTATTTGAGTGAGTTGTACACACATGATTTTTCATATATGAGCGATAATAATTGCATATTGTATAACATCTATTGTCTTTTTTTCTTCTTGATGTAATCGATATTCTGTGACCACAATCACCACAGTATAATAAACCATCTAATAAATGTACTTCTTTTTTGTCTTTTCTTCCAACATTTTTAGGAATTCTTTTTTGAACTTCATAAAAGATTTCTTTTTCTATGATAGGTTTATGAGTATTTTCTACAATAATATAATTTTCGGGATTGTTTTTAATAATCTTTTTTACTTTATAATTAACTTTATTTCTTTTGTTTTGGACTAAGTCACCAATATACATTCTATTAGTTAAAATATCTTTAATTGTTTTATAGTTCCACACTCCATAATTTAGATGATAACTATTTTTCCATTCAAAACTATAATATTCTGCTGGTGTTTTTACTTTTTCATTTGTTAATTTTAAAGCTATTTTATAGCAAGTTAATCCTTCTAAACACATATCAAATATTCTTCTAACAACAGCGGCTTGTTCTTCAAATATTATTAATTTATTTTTATTATTAGGATCAGGCATATAACCAAAAGGAGTTCTTCCTCCAACCCATTTACCTTCTTTTTGTTTCGCTCTTAAACTCGATTTAATTTTCTTAGAAATATCTTTAGCATACATATCATTCATTATCGCTTTAAAAGGAGCAACATCATTGTTAGAATTGTCTAAGTATGTATCTATATTATCAGTAACAGCAATATATCTAACCCCATGACTTGGAAAAAATTTTTCAATTAATTCTCCTGTTCCAATATAATCCCTTCCAAGTCTAGACATATCTTTGGTAATAACCATATTAATTTTACCTTTTAAGATATCATTTATCATTCTTTTAAATTCTGGTCTATCAAAATTAGTACCACTATATCCATCATCAATATAAATATCAACAAGTCTTAAATTATTTTCTTTAACGTATTGAGTTAATAAACTTTTTTGATTTATAATACTTTCACTTTCTAACGTTTTATCATCATCTTCACGTGATAGTCTAATGTATAATCCAACATTAGAAAGTATATTTATCTCTTTATTCATTTAACCTCACTTTCCACGAGATAAATAAGTACTATTTAACGGTAGCACATTTTTATCCTGAATCAAAATCATGTTTTTAAGATTTTTTGATATTTCTATTTTTAAAGTTTTAACTAATATGTCATTTATATTTGGCCCAGAATCATTATATATAATATTTATCTTATATTTATTCATATTAATCACTATTAAATTTATGTTAATACAAAATAAAAAAGACTATACAAGCCTTTCTTAGTAACAGCAAACCTTTATATTTTCCAATTATAAACAACATAAAATCACTCCTAATAAGAAATAAAATTTACAAATAATAGATATCTTAATTTTTATAAATTTTAAAAATAGAATATAATAATAGATTGTATTTTTTTATTACTATTCAATAAATTTATAATTTTTCAACTTAAAACGAGATATCAAAACGGAAGCTCTTCTCCAAAATTAATTTTTTGTTTATTTCTTTTTAATACTCGTGCTTTGCTATTTTGTACACATGTTCCAAGGGTTTCTATATTCCCATTTGGGCTAACAGCAATTTCATAACTTTTATTCCCTATCATGCCAGAAAATTTGTAGAAAATAGTTGCAGTTTCATTTTCACATCCTGTTATAGAACAACACTTAAAAGTTAAATTGTCAAATTCTTTTTCTGTTTCTATGAAAAATAAATCATCAGAATTTATTATAATTGGTAATAATTTTTGTTTATTATCCTTAGTGGTTAAAATTAAAACATCATAGTCATAAGAAAGTCGATCATTATCATCAATTGAACAAAATTGCATATTAGTTATGTTATCATTATTGTAAATTGCAATAGGAGCACTATTAAATTTTGAAAAAAATAAATATTCATTATTATTTTTTAATATAATATAGTTTTGATTTTTACTAATTACTTTGCCTTTATATTTTGTTTTTTCTATTCCATCAATATAACTAAATATATCTATACTATCTTTATTTTCCTGGAATAAAAGCAAGTCTCTAGCATTATGAATATAACCAAAGTCCATACAATCTTTAACTATATATTCAATTTTAGGGACGTAATTATTATCTTTATCAATAGCAAAGTCAATTTTAAATAAACTACATTCATTATCATCTGTTTTACTAACAAAATAAAATTCAGGTGCTCCTAAGTTTTCAATTGATTTAAATTTTTTATCTTTTGCAATAACATCTATGCTAGTAAAATCGCAATAATTTTGTTTTAATAATTTAATTTCTATATATCCATCGTTCCTAATAAATTTAATAGGATAATATTTAAAAGGAGGTACATATATTTCATCAATATTTTCAAACTTACAAATGTCATTGTATTCGCTTGATGTTATATCTCCTGTATAAATATTAGGTAACTCACCAAAATTATGATTTAAATTAAAATATTTTAATCCGTATACCTTCCTATTAGTTTCATTATTAAAACTTGAAAATTTTATTACATATGCGGTATTACATCCATTCATATTTTCAATATATAAAATTTTTTTCTCATAATGCTCATTATCTTTTAAAACTAATTGAATTAAATTCATAAAATTACCTACTTTCCCATTTGTGTCAATTATTATATCATACTTTTTATTAACTTTTATAAAAATTTAATAAATGTATTTTTTTATTATTCAAAATTTAATTTTTTT
>CALVSZ010000034.1 GCA_944359705.1 uncultured Bacilli bacterium
TGGAAAGAAAATATTATTAAATTAAAAAAAGGTGTGGATTATAGTCGAGATGATTTAATAAAAAAATTATTCGATTTAGGTTATGAGACAGAAAAAATAGTTTATGAAACTGGAAAAATTGGTATAAGAGGATTCGTAATAGATATATTCCCTATTGGTGAAGATAATCCCATTAGAATAGAATTTTGGGGCGATACGATAGATACGATTAAATATTTTGACGTAGATACGCAACTAGCTACTGAAGAAATTAATAATATAGATATTTTTCCTTTTACAGAATTTTTATTGGATAATAACGTAAGTGAAGTAATAAAAAAACAAAAATATTTAAAAAAATATTCAAATAAAATTGATGGAATTTGGAATTATATAGGTAATAGTTGCTGTATTTATTATGACTATGGACAATTAAAGACTAGTTATGAAAATTTAAAAAATACAGTTTTTGAGTATTCTAAGGAAACAAAGGAATTAAATAAAACTGACTATATGTATGATATTAATGATATAACGTGTGAAAAGGAAATTTATATTTCCTCAATTGATAATTATTTATATGATTTAAAATTGAAAAAAGTTATGAATTTTGAATCGTCAGATGTTTCAAATTATGAAGGAAATTATGAATGGTTAAAGAATGACCTAAAAAAATATGTAATAAAAAAGAGAACTGTGATAATTTGTTTTAAAAATAGTGTTAATTTGAAACGTTTTTGCGATTACTTAGATAGTGATAATATAATTAAAACTAGTGAAAACAATATAATTAATAATAAAATTAATTTAATAGTTAAAAATATTGATAATGGTTTTATATTTAATAATTATATTGTTTTGTCTGAGAATAATTTATTTAAAAATAGTGATGTTAAAAAATATAAAAACAAATATAAAGTCGGAAATAAAGTAAAAAATTTAATAGATATAACAAAAGGTGATTATATTGTACATGAAGAATATGGAATTGGAATATATGATGAAATATGTACTATATTAAAAAATGGTTTTAAAAAAGATTATATAAAGTTAATATATGCAGGAGGAGATATACTATATGTTCCTGTCGAAAAAATTGATAGGATAAGTAAATTTTCTGGTAAAGAAGGAGTTTTTCCTAGATTAAATAAATTAGGGACGGATGAATGGAAGAAACGTAAGACGAAGATTAAAGGAAAAATTGAAGAAATAGCACAAAATATTTTAAAAGTTTCAGCTGAAAGGGAAGCACTAAAGGGATATGCTTTTAGTGAAGATGATGAAAATCAAACAATGTTTGACAGTCAATTTGAATTTACTGAAACAGCAGATCAAATAAAAGCAATAGATCAGATAAAAAAAGAAATGCAAAAAGTTAAACCCATGGATATGTTATTATGCGGAGATGTAGGCTTTGGTAAAACTGAAGTAGCTTTTCGAGCTATGTTTAAAGCAGTTAATGATGGAAAACAAGTAGCATATTTGTGCCCAACTACAATTTTATCTAGTCAACAATACAATAATGCGTTAAAAAGATTTTCTAAATTTCCTGTTAATATTGCATTATTAAATAGATTTACTCCATTAAAAGAGGAACGACAAATTTTAGAAAATTTACAAAATGGGAAAATCGACATTTTATTTGGAACGCATAGAATTTTAAGTAAAGATGTAGTATTTAAAGATATAGGACTTCTTGTAATTGATGAAGAACAGAGATTTGGAGTAAAACATAAAGAAACTATTAAGCAGTATAAGTCTAATATTGATGTTTTAACTTTATCTGCTACTCCTATTCCAAGAACTTTACAAATGTCTATGACTGGAATAAGAGGCTTAGCTTTAATAGAAACACCACCTAGTCAAAGATTTCCTATTCAAACGTATGTACTGGCTGAAAATAAGAATGTAATAAAAGATGCTATATATAAAGAGCTATCAAGAAATGGGCAAACCTTTTTACTATATAATAAAGTTAAAAATATAGAAGAACAAGCAAACGAAATTAGGAAGTTAGTTCCGGAAGCTAGAGTTCAATTTGCACATGGACAAATGACTAAAAACCAATTGGAAGATATAATGGTAGATTTTATAAATTATAAATATGATGTTTTAATCTGTACTACAATAATAGAAACTGGAATAGATATACCTAATGTAAATACTTTAATAATAATAGACGCAGATAGGTTTGGGTTAGCTCAGTTATATCAAATAAGAGGAAGAATAGGAAGAAGTAATAAAATTGGGTATGCATATTTAATGTATGATGATAAGAAAGTCTTAAACGAACTTGCAATAAAAAGATTAAATACAATTAAGGAGTTTACGGAATTGGGAAGTGGATTTAAAATAGCTATGAGAGATCTTTCAATAAGAGGAGCTGGAGATATTTTGGGTAGTGAACAATCTGGATTTATAGACACAATAGGAATAGAATTGTATTTAAAACTTTTAAATGAAGTGGTAATGGAGCTAAAGGGTAATAAATTAGAAGAAACAGAAGAAAAAGTAGAAAGCAATTATTTAATTGATATAGATACTCACATAAGTAATAATTATGTAAGTGATGATAGTTTAAAAATAGAAATTCATAAGAAAATAAACGAAATAGATTCTTTTTCTAAAATGGAACAGATAAAAGATGAATTAGAAAATAGATTTGGTAAAATATCTGAAAGTATGCATATTTATATGTATGAAGAATGGTTTGAAAAAATTGCTCAATCACTTAAAATAAAAAATATTAGGCAAATAAAAAATAAAATTACAATTGAATTACCAACAGAATTAACTCAAAAAATAGACGGAGAAAAATTATTTGTAAATATTTACAAAATACATAAAAATTTTAAATTAAGTTATAAAGATAATAAAATTTTTGTAAATTTTGATATATCAAATTTAGATAAACATTTTTTAATATATTTAATAGAAATGCTTGAAATGTTAAAAAAGGAATTTACATAAATTTTGATTTAATTGCATAAAAAAAAGAAGATACTCCATATTAATATTGAATGGAGGACCAATGTATGACAACAGGAATTATACGTAGAATAGATGAATTAGGAAGAATTGTTATTCCGAAGGAGATAAGAAAAAAACTAAGAATAGATAATGGAGAAAGTTTAGAAATATTAATAGAGGATGATAACATTATATTGAAAAAATATTCTCCAGTGGAATCTTTAAATGATGTAGTTAATAAATATGTCGATATATTTAGTCAAGTAATAAAATGTAATATAATAGTAGTAGATCGAAAAAAAGTAATAGGTGTATCAAGCAATATAAAGAAACAATATCAAGACAAAGATATTACAGAATTCACTCTACGTTCAATTGATAGAAGAGATAATTTTGTAGAAAGGCAAAAAAAAGAATTTAATTTTGTAGAACAACAAACAGATAGTGGCTATTATTCGTTTAGTTCAATTGTAAATAACGGCGATGCAATTGGAGCAGTAATTATTTTATCTACTGAATATCAATTGTCAGAAATTGATGAAAAGATTGCTGTTATTTTGGCTAGAATATTATCTAAGCATTTTGTGTAAATCAACAATTATTATGAAAGTTTGACAGAAAAATATTATTATTATATAATATTTTTTGCTTTTTATAGCTAATTTGTGGGGGAATTTATGGTAAAATTTAATAATAAGTTTGAGCTTTTGAATTTCATAAAATCATTGTATTTTTTGGATAAGGGAACACAGGGAGAATGTTATTATAACCTAATTGATAATAAAGTATATAAAATATTTTCTTCTTATTTAGAGGATGGTATTTCATATTTCGATATAGATTTTTATTTTAAGTTTAGTAATGTAAAAAATAAGACTTTCATTTGGATGACTGATGTAATCATGGTTGATAATCTTTGCGTTGGATATATTACTGATTACGTAAATGGAATGATGTTAAACCAAGTAAACCCTTTAACTATAAATATAGATTTATTTTTACGTTCGATAAAAGATGTAAATAGTGACATAGAATTAGTTTCAAAAAATGGAATTCAGATAGAAGATTTAATGTACAATTTAATGTATAGTAGTGATAAAATAAATATAATAGATTTTGTTAATTACTATTATTCAAATTTAAGCTATGAAGAATTATTAATAAAAAATTTAGAAAGATTTAATATGGTAATTTATTATTTTTTAATAGATACATATTTTGATGATTTTATAAGAAATGATATAAATTTATTAAAAATGTATAAAGAAAAAGACATTAATTTAGAAAAATTTATTAATTTATTTAGACTAAAACTAAGTGAATATATGGGATATAAAATTAATGTTTTAGGACAAGCATATTTGTGTATTAATAAATTATCTAAAAATTCTCCTAAATATATAAGAGAATATAAATAACAACCTAATAATATTAATGTAAATGGTCGTTGTAATATAATTTAATTTATGATAATATAATATTGATTAATAAATATTTATAGGATGTGTAATATGCGTAAATTTGAAAAAATAAGTGAAAAACAATTTAAGAATGATTTTAAAGATAGTGATGTTGAGTATGATGAACTACAATTGCCTGAGCGAAAAACTTCAAAGTCAGCAGGATATGATTTTTATCTACCTTATGATATTACTATAAAACCAAATCAGACAATAATAATTCCAACCGGTATTAAAGTAATGATGAATGATGATGAGTTTTTAGGAATTTATATAAGAGGAAGTGTAGGATTTAAATATAATATTCGAATGTGTAATCAAGTAGCTATAATAGATGCCGATTATTTTAATAATAAAACAAATGAAGGCCATATGTTTATAAGAATACAAAATGAAGGTGATAAGGAAGTTGAGTTTAAAAAAGGAGATAGAATTGTTCAAGGAATATTTCAAAAATATCTTTTAGTAAATAATGATAAATCGAGTAATAATAGAAGTGGTGGTTTTGGTAGCACTAATAAGGGAGATGGGATTAATGAATAAAAAATATTATATAACGACACCAATATATTATCCATCAGCTAATTTTCATATTGGACATTGTTATACTACAATAATTGCTGATGCTATAGCAAGATATAAAAGATTGAGTGGATACGACGTTTTTTTCTTGACAGGAACTGATGAGCATGGACAAAAAATTCAGAAAAAAGCAGAAGAAAGTAATGTTTCTCCACAAGAATATGTTGATAAGATAGTAGAAAATGCAAAAGATTTATGGAAGAGTTTAGATATTAGTTATGATAAGTTTATAAGAACGACTGATAAGGAACATGTAGAAGTTGTGCAAAAGATATTTAAAAAATTATACGATCAAGGTGATATTTATAAAGGGGAATATAAAGGAAAGTATTGTACCCCATGTGAATCATTTTGGACAGAAACTCAACTTATAGATGGTAAATGTCCTGATTGTGGAAGAGAAGTAAATGAAGTAAGCGAAGAAGCGTATTTCTTTAAATTATCAAAATATCAAGATAGGTTAGTAGATTATATTGAAAATCATCCTAATTTTATTCAACCCCAATCAAGGAAAAATGAGATGATAAATAATTTTATTAAACCGGGATTAGAGGATTTGTGTGTTTCTAGAACAAGTTTTAATTGGGGTGTACCTGTAAGCTTTGATGACAAACATGTTGTTTATGTGTGGTTAGATGCTCTAAGCAACTATATAACGGCACTAGGATATCTAACTAAAGATGATACTTTATTTAAAAAATATTGGCCAGCTGATTTGCATATAGTTGGTAAAGAAATTGTAAGATTTCATACAATTATTTGGCCAATTATGTTAATGGCTCTTGGACTAGAGTTGCCAAAACAAGTATATGGACATGGTTGGTTGGTAATTAATGGTGGAAAAATATCAAAGAGCCTTGGTAATTATAAGGATCCTAGAGATTACATAAAAGAATATGGAGTAGATGCGGTTCGTTATTTTGCATTAAGGGAAGTCCCTTTTGGAAACGATGGAAACTTTTCAGAAGATTTATTAATAAATAGAACTAATTCAGATTTAGCAAACATACTAGGTAATTTAGTAAATAGAACAATTGGAATGTCAATCAAATATTTTAATGGAATAGTTTCAAATAAAGAAGAAAAAGAAGATATTGATAATGATCTTATTAATTATGCAGTAAAATTAAAAAATAAAGTAGATACAAATATGGATAACCTAGAAATATCTGTGGCTCTAGATAATATTTTTGAATTGTTTAGAAAATGTAATAAATACATAGATGATACAATGCCATGGGTTTTATATAAAGATCCCAATAACTATGATAGATTGTCTACAATATTATATAATTTAATAGAATCAATAAGAATTGGGGCAGTTTTATTGCAACCATTTTTACCAAGTACTGCTAATAAAATATTTTTTCAAATAAATACAAAACAAGTAGCATTTGATACTTTAACTAAATTTGGTTTGTATGAAAATAATAATCATTTGAATAATCCGGAAGTGTTATTTCAAAGGATTAATATGAAATAGTTTACATATAAATGTAAAAAAAATTATATTTTTATAAAATATTTACTAACAATTTATTTTTTGTTAAAATTTTAAGTGTGTGTTTTTTGTAGTATTGCAGTAAAAATGAAAGGAAGACTGCTAATGCTTAAAAGATTAACTGATGAATTTATTGTTGTTATAATTTTAGCAATATTGATGGGATTTATATTAATAAGTTTTATTAATATATTTAATGTTCTTGATTTTATGTACTTACTAATTATAATTTCATATACAATTAAGTACGTATTAGAAAAAATAAGAAAATAAAAAGTATATGTAAAAATATGCTTTTTTATTATATAATGGGAGGTAATTTTTTAATGATTGATACGCATTGTCATTTGTTAAAAGAGTATTATCATAATTTAGATGATACTTTTAATGAATTAAAAAAGAATAACATTAACGCAGTAATAGTAAATGGGTGTGATAAGGATTCTAATAATGAAGTACTAGAAATTGTAAAAAAATATGATATGGCATACGGAGCAATTGGTTTTCATCCAACTGAGTTAGAAAATATAGAAGATGATGATTTAAAATGGTTAGAAGATAATTTACAAAAAGATAAGATAGTAGCAATCGGGGAAATAGGATTAGATTATCATTATGAAAATACTAATAAGGAAAAGCAAAAATATTTTTTTAAAAAGCAGTTATTGTTAGCACAAAAATATGATAAACCAGTAATTATTCATAGTAGAGATGCTATTTTAGATACATATAATATATTAAGCATTATAAAAGTAAGAGGAGTTCTTCACTGTTATAGTGGTAGTTTAGAAATGGCAAAAAAAAAAAAAAAAATATGTTATTTTTTAGGTATAGGAGGAATAGTTACTTTTAAAAATGCTAAAAATATAATAGAAGTAATAAAAAATATTGATTCTAAATATATTTTATTAGAAACTGATAGCCCATATTTATCGCCGGAACCTTATAGAGGTCAGATAAATACTCCAGTTTATTTAAAATATATTTTAGAAAAAATATCAGAAATTAAAAATGTTGACTTTAAAGAAATGGAAAGAATAACTAATTTAAATGCACGACGCTTATTTGACTTTAAATAATAAATATGTTATAATCATAATGCCTGATAAAAAAATAAGAGGTGATTTAATGAAAAAAATAGTTGCAACAACATTAATTGTGGCAGCACAATTATTAGTAGGCGGACTATTTTTAGTGACATTATTTACAGGAAAAGAAGTAGATAAGAAAGTAGTTATCGTTGAAAACAATAATTTGAGTCGAATGGTAGATTTAGTATCTGAATTATATATTTTAAATGATACGCCTATAGCCAACAATGAGACTGAAGTTGTTGAAATCAAAGAGAATGAAACAATAAAAGAACAAGTAAAAGAAGTTGTTAATAGTCAAAAAATTACAACTAAAGAATATGAGGTATTGGGAACTTATACAGGATCTTTAACTGGTTATGGTCCAAATTGTAATGGGTGTACTGGAATAACTGCAAGTCAATATGATGTAAGAGATACAATAACTTATAATGATTCTGAATTCGGAGAAATCAGAATACTTGCAGCAGATGATTCTTTTGAGTTATATTCAATAGTTAGAGTTAGCAACGTTCCCAATATGGATCCTTTTATCGCCATTGTATTAGATAGAGGGGGAAATGTTGGTTTTGGAAAAGGCACATTATTTGATTTATTATTTTCTTCAGAAAGTGAAGCTATGCATAAAACAGATAATGTAAAATTTGAAATTTTAAGATATGGAAAAAACTAGATATCTAGTTTTTTTTGTAATAATTAGGAAATAGGTGTTTTTTTATGAATAGTGAAAATTTTAAATTTAAAAAAAAATATGGACAAAATTTTATATCTGATAAAAATTTAATAAATAAAATAGTTAATAGTGCAAATATTGATAAAAGTACTCTTGTAATTGAAATAGGTCCAGGTAAAGGAGCTTTAACAATTGAGTTATTAAAAAAATGTAATCATTTAATAATTTATGAAATTGATAATGATTTAGAAATTTTTTTAACTGAAAAATTAAAAAATTTTGACAATTATGATATATATTTTAAAGATTTTTTAAAGGCTGATATAAAAACTGATATAAAAGGCATTAATTACAAGAAAATTGTTATAATTTCCAATTTGCCTTATTATATTACTACACAAATAATAAAAAAGATAATTGATTCAAACATAGATGTTGATGAAATGGTTCTAATGCTTCAAAAGGAAGTTGCTGATAGGTTTTGTGCATTGCCTAAATCCAAAGAATATGGTTATATGACAGTATTATTAAATTATTATTTTGATATAAAGAAATTATTTGTTGTGAAAAAAGATATGTTTGTACCAAAACCAGAAGTTGATTCATGTGTAATTAAATTACAAAAGAAATCTAATGTTACATTATTAAAGAATAATGATACATTTATAAACTTAATTCAAAAAAGTTTCAAATTTAAGAGAAAAACATTAAGAAATAATTTAAGGGATTTTAATTTGTCTATAATAGAACAAATACTTTGTAAATATAACTTATCTTTAAATAATAGAGCAGAAGATATTCCATTAAACGTTTTTATTGATATAGCAAATAATTTATAATATATATAACTAAGTATATATATTTTTTTTTAACATATAATTTAATGGTGATAATATGTTTGAGGTAGGAGATTATGTTTCTAGAAAGTCATATAATAATGATATTATATTTAAAATTATAGAATTAGAAAATAATGTTGCTATTTTAAAAGGAGTATCAGTTAGATTAACTGCAGACAGTGATATTAGCGATTTAGTAAAAGTTGATACAAAAAAAGTAGATGATAATTTTTATCCTGAGTTGAACGAGTATCAAGAATTTAATAGAAACGAGTATTTTTATTTACCAGGAAAAATATTGCATATTGATGCAGATGCTGAATATTTAGAAAAATGTATGAATTTTTATAAAAAAAATAAAATTAAAGCATATGGAGTTTTATTAAAAGAAAAAGAATTAAAAGATAATATATTAAAATATTTGGAAATGTATAACCCAGATATTTTGGTAATTACTGGACATGATGCTTATTATAGGAAACGTAGAAATGGTAGTCAGTATAAAAACACTGATAATTTTATAGATGCAGTTAAATTTGCAAGAAAATATGAAAAATCACATGAAAAATTACTTATAATTGCTGGAGCTTGTCAATCAAATTATGAGGAAATAATTAAAGCTGGTGCTAATTTTGCATCAAGCCCTAAACGTATAAATATACATGCTTTAGATCCAGCAATTATAGCAGGAAGCTTATCTTTTTCAGATAAGAGTAAATCAATAAATTTATTAAACATTCTAAATAAAACAAAATACGGTGCTGATGGCATTGGAGGCATTATTACTAATGGTACAATGTACATTGGATATCCACGCGATTAAGGGGGAATTATGACTATAGAAAAAATTAAAAGTGATATTAATAATCAATTAGGAAATAATGTTAACATTGTCTTAAATGGTAGTAGAAATAAAAAAGAACATTATAAGGGAAAGGTAGTTGAGACATATAACTATATATTTATTGTTAAGTTAGATAATTTAGAAATAAAAAGTTTTAGTTATGCTGATGTCTTAACTAGTACTGTAAACTTGTATTTTAATGAATAATTTGTAAAAAAAAAGTAAAACATATTGACTTTTGTTATATTATTAATATACAATGTAATTAGAAAAGCATTTTTCTAGAAGGAGTTGAAGTATAAATGAAAATTACTTCTGTACGTGTAATTAAAAAAGAAAATTCAAGAATGAAAGCAATTGCTGAAGTTGTTTTGGATGATTGCTTCGTAGTTAAAGGGATTAAAATAATTGAAGGAGATAGTGGATTGTTTTTAGGAATGCCTAGTCGAACTATAGTAGTTAATGATGGTGGAAAAGAAGAAATTGTTCATGTTGATATTGCTAATCCAATTAATAAGGAAACAAGGAAAATGTTTACTGATGTTATTTTAGAAGAATATGAAAAAATAAAATAAACATGTTCTTTTTTTTTGTTTTTTTCATATATTTTTTTAGGAGGAAATATATGGACAAGGTAAAAGAATTTGAAACTAGTTTTAATCATGGTATAACAATATCTGAAAGAAAAAATATTGTTATAAATGGTGTAAAAAAAATAGAAAGTTTTGATAATGAAGAATTTTTAATGGATACTACTTTGGGATTTTTAATTGTAAAAGGAGAAGATTTAGAAATTATAAAATTGGATACTTATCAGGGTAATGTATCAATAAAGGGTAAAATTGATAGTTTAAGTTATTTGGAAAATAATAATTCTAAAGATAAAAATAAAGATAATTCCTTTATTAATAAATTATTTAAGTAATGGATTTGAAACTACAAATAATATCAATTTTAATATCCTTTATTTTTGGAGTATATTTTTTCTTTACTTTACAGCTAGTATCTAAAATTTTAGTAGGTAAAAAGGATCTCATTTCTTTTTTAGGATATTTTATTTTTATTATATCGTCCAGTATTTTATACTTTTTTATTTTAAAAAAATATAATTATGGATTAATTCATATATATTTTTTTCTATCAATATTTACAGGTTATATTTTGTCGAATTTTTTAGATTCTAAATTTATTGTAAAATCAAAGAAAGAATGATATAATGTTTACACTAGTATAGGTAGGTGAGTGTAATGAAAAAATCTAAAAAAATAACTAAAAAAGTTAAAAGAAAAGCAAAGGGCAGATTAGTTTTAGCATTTGTTTTTTTTAGTATTTTAATATCATCACTTGGTTATAACTTGATTTTAAATATTATTACTATTAAAAATATAAATCAAGAGAAGTTAGAAATAAAAAATAAAATTGCCTTATTAGAAAAGGAAGAAAATGTATTAGAATCAGATATTCAAAAGCTAAAGGATCCAGCATATGTTGCAAGATATGCTCGTGAAAAATATTTATATTCAAAAGAAGGAGAAATTATCATTAGGATTCCAGACTAAAAAAAGCATCTCAATTGAGGTGCTTATTTTTCTTCTTTTTTCTTTTTCTTACTGTCTTCAGTATTTTCTTCAATTTCTTCGTCTTCTTTAGGTAAGTGCCCATGTTTAACTAAATAATCTATTTGTTCTTTCGTAATTGTTTCTTCTTCTAATAGTGTGTTAGCGATTAAGTCTAATAAATCTTTATTTTCAGAAATAATCTTTTTAGTAATTTTGTATCTCTCATTTATAATTTTTCTCATTTCCTCGTCAATTTCATGGGCTACAGTATCAGATATATTTCTATTTTTTGTATAATCTCTTCCAAGAAATGTATTTTCAGATGGTTCTTCCAACATCATAGGTCCTAAATCACTCATACCGTATTCAGTAACCATACTTCTAGCTATTTTTGTAGCTTTTTTAAAGTCATCATGTGCTCCAGTTGTTATTTCATTAAATTCTACTTCTTCGGCAACTCGACCTGCTAATAATCCAGAAATTGATTCTAACAATTGATTTTTAGTGTAATTAAAGTTTTCTTCTTTAGGAGTCATCATAGTGTATCCACCAGCATGACCTCTTGGTATAATAGTTATTTTTTGTACGTCGTTGGCACCATCTAATTTTAATCCTAAAACAGCATGTCCGGCTTCGTGGTATGCAACCAGTCTTTTTTCTTTTTCAGTATATTTTTTAGTTACTTTTGCAGGTCCCATTAAAACTCTATCTGTAGCTTCATCTATTTCTGCCATTGTTATAGCTTTCTTATTTCTTCTTACTGTTAATAATGCTGCTTCATTAAGTAAATTTTCTAGGTCCGCTCCAGAAAAACCAGGAGTTCTTTTTGCTAAATATTCTAATGTAATTGATTTATCTAAAACTTTGTTTTTAGCATGAACTTTTAATATTTCTTCACGAGCATTTTTATCAGGAAGTGCAACAGTAACTTGTCTATCAAATCTTCCTGGTCTTAAAAGTGCTGGGTCTAGGACATCAGGTCTATTAGTTGCTGCAATAATTATTATTCCTTCATTAGCACCGAATCCATCCATTTCGGTTAGTAATTGATTTAGTGTTTGTTCCCTTTCATCATGTCCTCCGCCTAAACCAGTACCTCTTTGTCTTCCAACAGCATCTATCTCATCAATAAATATTAGACAAGGAGCATTCATTTTTGCTTGTTTAAACATATCTCTAACACGAGATGCTCCAATACCTACAAATAACTCAACAAAGTCTGATCCACTTATA
This sequence comes from uncultured Bacilli bacterium, assembly GCA_944359705.1. Lineage (GTDB taxonomy): Bacteria > Bacillota_I > Bacilli_A > RF39 > UBA660 > CALVVX01. The sequence continues at coordinate 12,732 of CALVSZ010000034.1, forward strand.
TAATAAAATGGTACTTTTGCTTCTCCCGCAACTGCTCTAGCTAGCAATGTTTTACCTGTTCCAGGAGGACCTACTAAAAGTACTCCTTTAGGAATTCTAGCTCCCATACTTTGGAATTTTTTAGGATTTTTTAAGAAATCTATTAGTTCTTGTACTTCTTCTTTTTCTTCTGTTAAACCTGCTACATCTTTAAAAGTGGTTTTTATTCCATCTTCCATTAGTTTAGCTCTACTTTTTCCAAAATCCATTGATTTATTGCCACTACCAATTTGTCTTGTAAATAGCCAAATAGTAGCACCAATTAATAGAACATAAGGTAATACATTTAAAACTATAACAAGCCATGAAGCGCTCTCAGGATCTTGCTCAATTTCTAATTTAAAACCAAATTGTTCTTCACCAGCAACAATTTTTGATATAAATTCTTCTGAAATAGGTAAGTTTAAAACAAATGTTTCGTTCTCTTCATAATCTTTCATAGTACCTTCAACATGGTATATATTACTTCTTATTTTTGGGATAATTGTTACGTCTTCAACCTGACCATCATTCATACTTTTTATAAATTCGTCATATGTAAGTTCATTGATATTATTGCTCATGCCATTTACTAGTAAAAGACAAGCAACAATAAAAATAAATAAAAATATATATGGATACAATCCTTTTTTCATGTTTTTGTTCATCTATTTTTCCTCTCTTTCATAGTACCTAAGTATTATATCATATTTTTCATTTTTTTTCTTAACAAATTTTGATTTTTTTAAATTTGGTACCCATAAAACGTTATCTTTGTCATCAATTAAAATTGGATATATATTTCTTTTATTAGTTGGTATTTTTTTTTCAATAAAAATCTCTTTAACTTTCTTAGAGCCATCCATTCCTCTTACATTTATATAATCACCATTTTTTTTATTTCTAACATAAAGTGGCAAATTAATTTCATCAGTATTTAATCTACATATATCGTTACCATCTTTATCAGTTTCACTAATTTTTGTAATGTAAAAGTCATCATATTCAAATTCTTTAGTAAATTCAACTTTATAAGTATCATTTATCTTATTTAACTCTTTTTTAGTAAATATTAATTTATTGTACTCTTTTTTTACAATTACATTTTTTGGAATATTTAATACGGCATTCTTTTTATTAGAATTTATAAGATTTATTATGTTGTCTATATGTCTATTTGATATAATATCACTATTATTATCATATATGTTATTTAAAATATAAAATAAGATATTTTTTTGCATAAATGCATGCTGTAATTTAAAAGAATTAATATCTAAAATCTTATTAGAGTATATTTTCTTTAATATTTTTTTTGTTTCTTCTTTTATGTAAGAATCATATTCTAATAGAAGTTTTGAATATTTTAAAAATTTCATATGTATATTACTGTCTTCCTTTTTTAATATTGGTAATATTTTTTTTCGATATCTGTTTCTTGTATATTTACTACTTTTGTTAGTTTTATCAATATAATATTTAATTTTATTTTCTTTTAAATAATTAATAATATTTTTTTTGTCATACTTTAAAAGTGGCCTTATAATGTAAAAACTATTTTTGTAAAAAGAGATTTCCTTAATCCCAGCGTATCCTTCAATGTTAGAACCTCTAGCAATTTTTATAAGTACTGTTTCAATTAAATCATCGCCATGATGAGCTAGAAATAAATAGTTACTATTATACTTGTTTAGTATTTTTTCATAAAAGGCATATCTTTTTTTTCTTGCTTCAGCTTCAAAGTTATTTTCAGTGTAGTTATCTAAATGTGTAACTTCAAATGTTATATTATTTTCTTGGCAAAATTTTTTTAAATACATTTCTTCGTATTTACTTTGTTTTCTTACTTTGTGATTTATATGGGCACATATAATATTATATTTAGAGTTTTT
>CALVSZ010000035.1 GCA_944359705.1 uncultured Bacilli bacterium
CTTATTTATATCTTCTTCTAATATTAGTTTTTCATTTTCGATGTAATATTTATTAAAATCAATGTTGGTATTATATTCTTTTTTTAATAAATATATTTTTATTGCTTCATTAATTTTATTAAGTGATAATAATTTATCTGTTATTTTATATACTGAAAATTTATCTAAAGAAATATATTCAAATATATTAGAACTACTAGTTAATATAAAATGGCAATTATCATTAGATAATTTATTAATTGTATTTAATAAAGATATTATTTCATTAGAATTTAAATAAGCATCAAAATTATTTATAATAACAATATTAGTTTTATCTGTATTATTTTTAATATCTAAAAAATATAATTGATATAAAAGCTTCCTTTTAGTAGATTTAGTAATTTCATTGCTATTTATTAATATATTATCAATATAAATATTTGTAAATTTATCAATAATAGAATTTATATCAGGAATTTCTATTTCAAAAGAAATATTATTATCGGTATTTTTGTTAATTTTTCTATCTAATAAATTATTTACTTTTTCATCTATGACATCAAATATTTCATTAGTATAATTAATTAATTTATCTCCATTTATTTTATTTATTATATCTTTATATATTAATTGTTTTAAAGTATTGGTTTTAGTAAATTTAAATTCATTAGTAAAATCATTTTCTTCATCAATACAAATGATATTATAATCTTTTGATTCAAATTTATTTCCGTTAATTAATATATTCTTTTTTTTATTATTTAATCCATCAATTAAATCATTTATAAAATTAGTTTTAAATATAGAATTTTGTCCAAATAGTATAGTATTATTTTCTAAATTTATCAAATAATTATTGTTATTACTATTTAAATTTATTTCCATTTTCTATCACCAATTTTATTATAAATTATTATTAAACTAATTTAAATAGAAAATTATTAAAAAGTGTGATATAATTTATTTGAGGTTACAGGACCCTGTGAATTTTTAGTAATGTATGACGAGATATAACTTTTTCTTCAGCAAGTATTGGTTACAGGACCCTGTGAATTTTTAGTAATGTATGACTATTATAGAATAACTTATTACCCTTTACATGTTACAGGACCCTGTGAATTTTTAGTAATGTATGACGTGGTTTACAAGGGAAAATTGTTGATAGTAGTTACAGGACCCTGTGAATTTTTAGTAATGTATGACATGGCATTCAATCAATAGAATGTTTGAGTAGTTACAGGACCCTGTGAATTTTTAGTAATGTATGACGGCATAAGACAACGTGTCAGAACCAAAAAGTTACAGGACCCTGTGAATTTTTAGTAATGTATGACTAACTTCAGTTTTTGTAAGTTCTGTTACACGTTACAGGACCCTGTGAATTTTTAGTAATGTATGACAAAAATTAAAATTTTGGTAATTGTTGAGCGTTACAGGACCCTGTGAATTTTTAGTAATGTATGACTTAATGCACTAACTACAGCTTCCATACCAGGTTACAGGACCCTGTGAATTTTTAGTAATGTATGACACCAATAAATGCAGGAATTAAATGAACTAAGTTACAGGACCCTGTGAATTTTTAGTAATGTATGACTTAATGCACTTACAACAGCACTCATACCTGGTTACAGGACCCTGTGAATTTTTAGTAATGTATGACTGATAGACTACGTACATTTATTAATGGTTGTTACAGGACCCTGTGAATTTTTAGTAATGTATGACAACTTCATATTATTTACTCCATGCGGTGTTGTTACAGGACCCTGTGAATTTTTAGTAATGTATGACTTCATAAAAATAATCTTCGTGTCTTATAAGTTACAGGACCCTGTGAATTTTTAGTAATGTATGACATTTCTTAAAAGGTGGAAACACTTACAACTGTTACAGGACCCTGTGAATTTTTAGTAATGTATGACCATAAGAAAACAAATAATCAGTTCCAATTAGTTACAGGACCCTGTGAATTTTTAGTAATGTATGACACGTTGTTGCAGTTTTAAATAATGTCATAGGTTACAGGACCCTGTGAATTTTTAGTAATGTATGACAGCATCTATCATAGTTGGTACGAGTTTACCGTTACAGGACCCTGTGAATTTTTAGTAATGTATGACGTATAACCTTAATAGTTAATACTTGCTTTAGTTACAGGACCCTGTGAATTTTTAGTAATGTATGACTGTCATAATTATATATGCGAGGTAATGTAGGTTACAGGACCCTGTGAATTTTTAGTAATGTATGACTAAGCACGGATAGTAGTTTCATCACGAACAGTTACAGGACCCTGTGAATTTTTAGTAATGTATGACAATCATGCAAGTAGATAAAATTAGAGAGTTGTTACAGGACCCTGTGAATTTTTAGTAATGTATGACTTACTTATTTAAATGAAACATATAAAGAAAGTTACAGGACCCTGTGAATTTTTAGTAATGTATGACTAAATGATGACTTGAAAATAATAATGCAAGGTTACAGGACCCTGTGAATTTTTAGTAATGTATGACAATCATGCAAGTAGATAAAATTAGAGAGTTGTTACAGGACCCTGTGAATTTTTAGTAATGTATGACATGTATCTATCATTTATTAATATTCCTTTAGTTACAGGACCCTGTGAATTTTTAGTAATGTATGACCAAGTTTAAAATTTGCAATTTCTTCATTTTGTTACAGGACCCTGTGAATTTTTAGTAATGTATGACTCGAATAAGGCACACTATCAGGTCCTTTTTGTTACAGGACCCTGTGAATTTTTAGTAATGTATGACTAAATTGCTATTTGGATTATTAAAAGAATGTTACAGGACCCTGTGAATTTTTAGTAATGTATGACCTAGCATAATAACCCTAATATCTCGAAGTCGTTACAGGACCCTGTGAATTTTTAGTAATGTATGACTAGATGATTATAAACTTGGTGCGTGGAAAGGTTACAGGACCCTGTGAATTTTTAGTAATGTATGACATTTTTTTTGTTTGCTGCGCAAAATTATCGGTTACAGGACCCTGTGAATTTTTAGTAATGTATGACACATTACCAGGGGTTGAACTGAATCCTGCGTTACAGGACCCTGTGAATTTTTAGTAATGTATGACGTCGTTAATTTCAAATGTGTCAATTCCGTGTTACAGGACCCTGTGAATTTTTAGTAATGTATGACTCTCATCAATGTTAGTGAAATAAACGATGTGTTACAGGACCCTGTGAATTTTTAGTAATGTATGACCAAACCAATTATCAGGCATGCTTTCGGGATGTTACAGGACCCTGTGAATTTTTAGTAATGTATGACATGTTCACGCTGATAGTGTTATTGGTCTTAGTTACAGGACCCTGTGAATTTTTAGTAATGTATGACTTATTATATTTTAAATGATAGATTTACTTGTTACAGGACCCTGTGAATTTTTAGTAATGTATGACAAATGTTTGTCAATGTCGAAAAAAGCATAAGTTACAGGACCCTGTGAATTTTTAGTAATGTATGACCATTTGAACTCTTCATCTGATAGAAGATTCGTTACAGGACCCTGTGAATTTTTAGTAATGTATGACCGACCAATTAGAACCATTCCAACCTTGAAGTTACAGGACCCTGTGAATTTTTAGTAATGTATGACACCACTAACATTACATGCTTTATTAACTTTGTTACAGGACCCTGTGAATTTTTAGTAATGTATGACCTACCTCTTTAATTGTGTATACATGTAATGGTTACAGGACCCTGTGAATTTTTAGTAATGTATGACTTTATCAAAGAATGCTAGTGATATGACAAGTTACAGGACCCTGTGAATTTTTAGTAATGTATGACTTTGCTTTTATCCAATAATAGCGATATTAAGTTACAGGACCCTGTGAATTTTTAGTAATGTATGACCATTTGAGCTTTTCATCTGATAGAAAATCCGTTACAGGACCCTGTGAATTTTTAGTAATGTATGACACTTATAATTTACCTACTAGCATTCAATTAGTTACAGGACCCTGTGAATTTTTAGTAATGTATGACTCTTCTAAATTGCTAAATGCTTTTGTTAATGTTACAGGACCCTGTGAATTTTTAGTAATGTATGACTGAACTTGACTTTGCAAATATTATCTTCCAGTTACAGGACCCTGTGAATTTTTAGTAATGTATGACACACTCAAACAACAGCATTTTCTAGTAGCGGTTACAGGACCCTGTGAATTTTTAGTAATGTATGACAAAAGGAATAGAGGCAAAAAGGAGGTGGAAGTTACAGGACCCTGTGAATTTTTGGTAAATTTATTTTAAACTTTATCTTATTGGTAAAGCTTTTCTTTTGATACAAATATAATCAAACTTCTTTTATTTTTTTAAATATAGTGACATGTTTTTATTGTAATTATTAATATTTATGTTATATTTTAAATGATGAAAGAAGGGAGTTAAAAAATATGAAAAATGAAATTATATTATTTGAAAATCAAGAGGTAAAACTTGAAGTAAATATGAAAGATGAGACAGTTTGGCTTACACAGGCTCAAATGGCTGAATTGTTTTGTAGAGATGTTGGCGTTATTTCAAGACATATAAAAAACATTTTTAAAGAAAATGAAATTGATGAAAAAAGTAATTTGCAAAAAATGCAAATTGCAAGTTCTGATAAACCTGTTAATTTTTATAGTTTAGATGTTATTATAAGCGTTGGTTATAGAGTTAAAAGTAAAAATGGAGTTATTTTTAGAAAATGGGCTAATAAAGTATTAAAAGACTATTTAATTAAAGGTTATGCTGTAAATAATAAAAGATTAGAGTATTTGGAAAAAACAATTAAATTAATTGATATAGCTAGTAGAATAGATACTAAAATAAGTGGTGATGAAGCTAAAGAAATAATTAAAGTTATAAATGATTATTCAAATGCTTTAAATTTACTTGATGATTATGATCATAAAAGAATAATTAAGCCTAAAGGTACTATTAATAATGATAAAATTACTTATGAAGACTGTATAAATATTATTAATACATTAAAATTTAATAATGATAGTAATTTATTTGCTTTAGAGAGAAATAAAGGATTAGATTCAATTATAAACGCAATTTATCAATCTTTTGATGGTAAAGATTTATATATATCTATAGAGGAAAAAGCTGCTAATTTCTTATATTTAATTGTTAAGAATCATGTATTTATTGATGGTAATAAAAGAATTGGAGCAACTTTATTTATATACTTTTTAGGGTATTATAATTTATTATATAAAGATGGAAAACAGATTATAGATAATAATACTTTAGTAGCAATTACTTTATTAATTGCACAGTCTAATCCTAAAGAAAAAAATATTTTAATAGATTTAGTTATGAACTTTTTAACTAATAAATATTGCTAATTTATATATACAATTATATAATAATATGTAAGGAGAGTATTATGATAACAGTTAAAAATATAAAGAAAAAATTTATAAAACAAAAATCTAAAAAAGAAAAAGAAGAATTTTATGCTGTAAATGATATTTCATTTAGTATAGATAAGGGAGAAATAGTAGGAATATTAGGTCCTAATGGAGCAGGGAAAACAACTCTTTTAAGAATGATTGCAGGTATTATGACTCCTAGCGATGGAGAAATCTTATTTGATAAATTAAATTATAAGGAGAATGAAATAGAGATAAAGAAAAGTATTGCTTATTTATCTGGTAATACTAAAATATATAATAGTATATCTCCATACGAACTATTAAAAATGTGTGGAGAATACTATGAAGTAGAGAAAGAAGAATTAGAAAGTAGAATAAAAGAAGTATCTTCTGTACTTAATATGGATAGTTTCTTATATAACCGTATTGAAAATTTATCTACTGGACAAACTCAAAGAGTAAATATTGCTAGATGTTTAATTCATAATCCTAAATATTACATATTAGATGAAGCTACTAGTGGACTTGATATTATATCTAGTCAAATAATATTAGATTTTATAAAAGAAGAAAAAAATAAAGGGAAAAGCATCTTATATTCAACGCATTATATGGAAGAAGCCGAAAATGTATGTGATAGAGTAATTATGGTAAATAAAGGTAAAGTTATAATTGAAGGGACTCCTAATAAAATTAAAAAGAAAACAAATACAAGTAATTTAAGGGATGCTTTCTTTAAACTAATAGGGGGTAATTATGAGAAATAAAATATTTGAAATGTTGAAAAAAGAATTAAGAGAAGTATTTAGAGATAAGAAATCTTTATCTATGATGTTAATAATTCCAATTATGATACCTTTAATTATACTAGGAATGTCAGCAGTGTTTGAAGGACAATTATCTAAAGATACAAGTGCTTATAATAAAATAGGATTTGCTTATGATTTATCTAATTCTGAATTAGAACTAACTAAAAGTATGAATATTGATTATATCATAGATACAGAAGATAAATTAAAAGAATTATTTAATAATGATGAAATATATTTATATGTTACTAAGACGGATAATAAATATACATTAAATTATAATTCAAATACAGAAAGTGGAAGTTATGCTTCTATCTTTATGGACAGTTATTTTAATAATTATAAGAATATATTACAACAAGATTTACTGTTAAATAGTGGATTAAACCCTGAAAATATATTAGATGTAATAACAGTTGATTCTAATAATATTGGTACTACTAACTTTTATTCGTCTTATATAGTAAGTTATGCTTTCTTATTTATAATAATGGCAATTACTGTATCTGCAACTTATCCAGCAACAGATACAACTGCAGGTGAAAAAGAAAGAGGTACATTAGAAACTTTACTTACTTTTCCAATTAAAAGTAGGGATATAATAGTAGGTAAACTTTTATCAGTTACATTATCATCGATTATAACAGGAGTCCTTAGTTTAGTGCTTGCCTTAATTGCCTTTAATATTGCAAATGATACTTTTACAATATATGAAAATGCTAAAATAACATTAAGTGCACCAAGTATTATTATGAGTATCTTTGTAATAATAGTATTTTCTTTATTTATAAGTGGTTTATGTATAGCCATAGCTAGTATGTGTAAAAGTTTTAAAGAAGCCCAAAGTGCTCTAACTCCTCTTACGTTTATTGCATTATTTCCAGGAATGATTGCTTTTATGGTAGGAGTTAAATCTAGTACTTTATTATCAATAATTCCATTTCTAAACTTTTCATTAGTATTTAATGATATAAGTGTAGGAATAATAAATTATTTAGAAATATTTCTTATGTTTATATCAACAATAATTTATATAGTTATAGTAATATGGTTTATTGTTAAATCTTATAAAAGTGAAAAAATTTTATTTAATAATTAAAAACACAGAGATTATTGTTTTCTGTGTTTCTTTTTTCTTTTCTTTTTAGTTAATAATATAATAACAATGTTAATTATAATGATAAATATTACAATAAATATTAAATTATCAAGTAATAAATCTGATATTGATAATGTTAAACTTCCATCATACATAATAGATATGGTTTTTATTGTTTCATTGTTAAGTGTTATGTTCATGGTTCCTATTTCACCTTTTTTAGTAAAAGGAGTAACTATATTAACACCTTGATAATCAAATTTAAAGTCGTCTTTTTTTATATCTTTATTTACAAATTTAGTTATATTCTCATCTAAAAATACATTATATTTATCTTCTTTACTGTAATTAGTATTTATAGATATTAGAGGTTCTTCTTTATTATAAATATCAATGGTGTAATAATTATTTATATAATAGTCATATATATTAAAGGCATCAATAAAGTGATAAGGATATCTTGTCTCTGAAGGTGCTCCAGTCGTTATAAGCAGGTATTCCATATCATCATATTTAGCAATACTAGCAAGACACAAACCGGCAATATCAGTAAATCCTGTTTTACTTCCATATATATATTTATTATTTAATTTATAAGTATTAGTATAATATAATAAAGTACTTTCTAATTTTAATCTTTTATTACTAGTAGTATAAGTAGTAGCAGTAAATATTTCCCTAAAAGTATCATTTTTTAATGCATATTTAAGTAGAGTAGCAATATCTTTAACAGATGAATAATTGTTTATATCATCAAGCCCTGTTACATCAGAAAAATGTGTATGTTTAAGATTTAATTCATTTGCTTTTTCATTCATCAATTTAACATAGTTTTCTATATTTCCTGCTATATAATAAGCAAGAGTTTGGGTAGCATCTGCTCCAGAAGGAAGTAGGGAACCATATAGTAAATCTTTATATGTAACTTTTTCATTAAGTTTAAAACCTGCGACTGATGCATTTGCTTCCACTAAACCTTCTAGTCCTTCTTTAGGAATAGTAACAGTTTCATTTATATCATCAATGTTTTCAATTGCTACAATAGAAGTCATTATTTTTGTAAGACTTGCTATTGGGACTTCTTCATCTGAATCTTTTTCAAAAAGTATTTCATCATCATTCATATTATATAAAATAGCATTTTTAGAATTTATTTCTAATGCATTTACTTTAATTGGTATTAAAAAAATTAATAATAATAATAAATATTTTATGTATTTCATATCTTCTCCTTTTATTCTAGTCTATTTTATTATAAATTTATGAAGTATAAAAGTCAATGAAATGCTATAAAAGAATATTATTTGTCGCTTATTAATGAAATTATGGTAGGGTGTTTATATGATAGTAAATTATGCCAGCCAAGAAGTAATAAAAGGGAAGAAGTCAATATTTTTAGCAGGTTCTACTCCTAGAAGTAATGATGTTATATCTTGGAGAGGTGAAGCTATAAATATATTAAAAGAATTAAAGTTTGACGGAATTGTATATGTTTTTGAAAGAGAAAATGATGATCATAGTTTTGATTATGTAAATCAAGTATGGTGGGAAAGAGAAGCATTATATAATGCAGATGTCATTGTATTTTGGATTCCACGTTCATTACCTAAAATGCCAGCATTTACAACTAATGTAGAATTTGGATATTGGATTTCAAAAAATAGCAATAAAGTGGTTTATGGAAGACCAAATGATTCTGAAAAGAATAGATATTTAGATTGGTTATATGAAGTTGAAACAAAGAATAAACCATTCGAAAACTTAGAAGATACATTAAAAGAAGCAATAATGATGATAAATAATAAGAAAAAATAAATTAAAAACAGGAATCTTTTATTTTATGAAGATTCCTTTTTAGTTATTATTTCAATTAATTTTTTAGTGCTAAAGTTAGGTAAATTATTTTTACATAAGGCTATTCCAATATATCTAGGGGGAATAGTTTCATTTATTTTTAATTCAAATAATTCTTTATTTTCTAATTCTTTTTTTATAAATTCTTTTGTAGCATATCCAATACCAAATCCAATTTTAGTAAATGCTACTACTAGAGTATAACTTGCTAGTTCCATATTAGGTTTTAATATAACATTATATTCGTTAGCTAAATTATCTATAAACTTTCTTGTATTAGATTCTTTTGTTTGTAATATTAAAGGATAATTATTTAAATCTTTAATAGATAAATTTAATTCATTTAAGTTTAAATAATCTTTATTAATTATAAAGCAGTCATTAATTTTTTTACACTTTATAATTTCAATATCATCATCATGTTTTTTATTGTTTAAATTTAATATTACAATATCAATAAGTCCATTTCTAAGTTTAGTTAAAAGTTTGCTAGAAATATCAGTGCTAATCATAATATCAATATTGGGATATAACTTATGAAATTTTTCTAAATATGGAAGTAAGAATTCTTTTGTTAAAGTAGTGCTTATTCCTATTCTAATACACCCTGTTTCTAAATTAATTAAATCAGTGAATTTATTTTCAGCACTTGTTATATATTCAATTGCTTTTTTTATGTAGTTATAAAACTCTTTTCCTTCATTTGTTAAAATAACTCCTCTTTTAGTTCTAATAAATAAAGTCCCTCCTAGTTGTTCTTCTAAATTTTTAATAGATTTACTAATCGCAGGTTGTGATATATTTAATTCTAAAGCAGCTTTTGTAATATTACCATGATTAGCAACGGTATAAAAAATTCTATATAGTTCAAAATCAATATTCATAATAACCTCCGATTATAATAGATATAATAAATATGTATTTTAATTATAGCAAAAAAGATTATATAATACAATTAGGAAGTGATAAATATGACAAGAGTTTTATATCTAGGAAGTTTTGATCTAATAATAAAGAGGTTGACGATTATTTTAATAATGTGGAGAATTTGGTTGAAGGAAAGGTACTTAGGTTAAAAAAATAATATGGAAAAGATAATAAATAATAAATATAATTTAAAAGATGAAGAATTAGATAAAGTTACTAATAAAGTAAGAGCTATTATAATAGATGATGAATATAATACCATAATTATAAATTATGCAGATATACTTATGTTTCCTGGTGGTAAAGTAGATAATGGTGAGACTCATAGACAAGCATTAATAAGAGAATTAAAAGAAGAGTTAGGTATTGATGTAAGTAATGATGATATAGAACCGTTTATAGATTATTATAATTATTTAAAAGATTATCCTACTAGAGATGGAAAAATTATAAACAAATTAAATAGAACTAAATATTATATTGTAAGAACTAATAAGAAAATTGATTTAAGTAAAAGACTACTTACTAGTTCAGAGGAAAATAATAAATTTGAAGTTATTAATATTAAATTAAACGATATAGAAAATTATCTTTTTAATTATAAATCTAGTAATTCAAGATTTTATGCTTTTAAAGAAGAAATTATTGATATTTTAAATAAAAATATTAAAAAAACAGCAAGTGAAATATTTTACGAAATGGAAGAAAAAGAAAATGAAATGATGTTCCAAACCTTAAATAAAATTTATTTAGACAATATAATTAATCCCTATAAAAATAGTGAAAAATTAATCGATTTACATACGCATACTAATTATTCAGATGGGGAACTATCTCCAATGAAATTAATTCAGTTAGCAATAGAAAAGAACATAGGAACTATTGCTATAACTGATCACGATACACTTGGGGGAATTAAACAAATAGATAGAAATAATCCAATAATAGTAAACTCTAATATTAAAGTAATAAATGGTATTGAGTTATCTGCTAAAGTAAGTAGGGGAAGAATGCATATACTAGGATATGGAATAGATTTAGATAATAAAGAATTAAATGATAAAATGAGTATTTTGAAAGATAACAGTATTAACTCAGTTTTATCTATTATGGAACAAATAAAAAGAGATTATGGAATAAGATTTAAATATGATGATATAAGGGATTTAGTTAATGCTAATCATAATTTAGGAAGACCTGATTTAGCTAAATTATGTGTTAAATATGGATATTCTAAAACAATCCAAGAAGCATTTGATAAATATTTAATAGACGCTTATAATAAAACTAGACAAGTAGGTAAGGGAATTTCTTACCTAGAATGTATTAATTTAATTTTAAATAGTGGTGGCATTCCAGTACTTGCGCATCCTAAATCTTTAGAGTTAACTGAAAAAGAATTATTAATATTATTAAAAGAAATGATAAATAATGGATTACAGGGAATTGAAGTATATCACTCTAGTCATACCCAAGAAGAAATCAATTACTATTTAAGTATAGCAAATAAATATAATTTATTAGTAAGTGGTGGTAGTGATTATCATGGTAAAATGGGAAAACCTGAAATAGAATTGGGAACTGGTAAAGGTAATCTTAAAATAAAAAAACTAACAATATTAGATAAGTTAAATGTTTAAAGAAATTATTTATTATAGTATTTTTTAAATATAATATATATATAATTTTATGTTAAAATATTTATATATATTAATGGTGATTTTTATGATTGATAATGGATATTTATTTTCTAAAGATGATAAAAGAATTTTTATAAATACAAGTATGAGATGTAATGGACAATGTAGTTATTGTTATTTACCACAATTAGGATATAGTAATTCAGATAGTAATATTAATACTAAATCAGCAGAAGAAATAATTAAAATGATAGAACAATTACCAAAACTAACGCAAGATACATTAATTACAATTGGATGCTTTTCGGAATGTTGGGATAAATATAATAAATTAGAAACTTTAAAATTAATATCATATTTTTTAAAAAGAGGTAATCAAGTTCAAATATCTACTAAAAAGAAAATAAATTTGAATGATATAAAAGAATTTTTACCTTTAATTAAATATTATGGGCAATTTATAATTTTTGAAAGTATAGCAACAATATCATTTCATGATTATTTTGAAAAAAATACTGATGATGTATTTGAAAGATTAGAAACATTTAAGATAAAAGAAGTTCCTATTGTTTTATATATAAAACCGGTCTTAAAAAATATAACAATCGAAGATTTAGAGCAATATAAAAAATATATTTTACAATATCAAATAAGAGATGTTGTCGTAGGAAGTCTTTTTACAAATATTCCAAGTAATGAATCAGTACCTTTTTCTAATCAAAATGAATTGTTCTATAATCCAGTAGATGATGAAGAAATTATGTTGCAGGAATTATCTAAATTTTGTAATACTTACAGAAGAAGTAGTGATGTAATGAATTATTATAAAAGTAGAAATAGGAGCAAGGATTAATGATGATAGAAGTAGTAAAAAAACAAGTTTATGAATTATTAAAGAATGATGATTCCGGTCATGATTATAAACATATAGAAAGAGTACTTAATATGTCTTTAAAATTTGCTCAAAAAGAAAATACCGATTTAAATATAGTATCATTAATAGCACTTCTTCATGACGTCGATGATTATAAATTGTTTGGGAAAGAATATTCGAATAATTTGATTAATGCTAAAAAAATTATGAATAATGCTAAGGTACCATTAGAAATACAAAGTATAGTATTAAGTGAGTTATCATGTATTTGGTATAAAACAGATACTAGAGCTTTAGATAAAACAGGAGATGATAATTTATTTATTGAAGTATGTTTTGATTTTAAAATAGCAAGAAATATTGATATGCTTTTAGACTATTTAAAGGAGCTATAATATGCATTTAGGAAATATAGTAATAATTGATGGAGTATCAAATTCTGGTAAAACTACTTTATGTAATGTTTTAACTAAGGATGAAAATAATGTATTAATTGAAGAAGTACCTTTATTTATAAAAAATCATAAAGAGTTATTTATGGGTAAAGAACTTCATGGAATACCTAAAAATAAAGAAGAAGAGATTGCAAATCAAAGATTTCTTTTAGAAGCAGAATTAGAAAGAGTAAAACTAGCATATTACATTATAAAAAGTGGTAAAAATGCTATATTAGATCGTTCTTTTTTAAGTACAATATCAGTTGCATATTCACTTGATGATAATAATTTATTTGGGGGTATTTATATAAATTCAGTTAAACTATTAAGAGAGTATTATCATTTTATTAATAATTTACAATTAAATGAATGCATAAAATATATATTTTTAATTTATAAGGAAAGTTCGATTTCAAGAGGAAATATTAAATCCAGAAAAAAAGGGCGCAATTATCCTGCGCCCATTTTAATTAATTAAAAATTACTCGTGATTTAGCCAATATTTTGATACAGTTTTAAATTTACCACATCTATTA
>CALVSZ010000036.1 GCA_944359705.1 uncultured Bacilli bacterium
ATGTCAACAAATTTATTTTTGTTAACATCCTTTATTTTCAATAAATTTTGTACACTTTTTTCATAATTGGTTGACAAACAATAAATTTGTTACCTTTATTAATTTTAAGTTTTTCCTTATTTTATGCTACTTTCCACAACAGTTCTTGTATTTCTTACCTGACCCACATGGACACGGATCATTTCTTCCAATTTTTGTACTTTTCTTTTGAATTTTTACTGTATCTTTTCCATCATTTGTTATTGTTTTTTTCACAACTTCTTTTCTTTCAACATTTTGTCTTATTTCCGATTTTAATAAATATATACTTACTTCTTTATTGATTTGATCCATCATACTATCAAATAATTGATATCCCTCTAAAGTATACGCTTGAAGTGGATTTTCATTGGCATAACCTCTTAATCCTATTCCTTCTCTTAATTGATTCATCGTACTAATGTGTTCCATCCAATGACTATCAATTACTCTTAATGTTATTGCTTTTTCAAATTCATCTACTACTTCTTTAGGAATATTTTCTAATTTTTCATTATAATCAAGAAGTACTTTTTCATATATAACATTTATTACTTCATCAGCGCTTTTATTATTTATTTCTGCTAATGTAATACGATATTTTTTTAACAGATTCTCATTACTAGCTTCTAATATTTCAGCATAATCTTTTTCATTTAAAGTATTAGTATCTATTAAATGTTGATTTACCATACCTGTTATGTACTCTTTAAATAACTCTAGTGTACTATCATGAATAGATTCATTATCTAATATTTCATTTCTTTTTGCATACATTATTTCTCTTTGATTATTCATAACATCATCATAATTTAAAAGTTGTTTTCTTATATCAAAGTTATTTCCTTCGACTCTTTTCTGAGCACTTTCAACTGATTTAGCAAATACTTTATTTCGTATTGCTTGTTCTCCAGTAAATCCTAAATTTTCAAGCATTCCACGATATCTATCTGAGCCAAATCTTACCATTAAATCATCTTCAAAAGATACATAAAATTGAGTAAATCCCGGATCTCCTTGTCTTCCAGCACGCCCTCTTAACTGGTTATCTATACGTCTTGATTCATGTCTCTCTGTACCAATTACACATAATCCACCAAGTTCTTTTACACCTTCTCCTAATTTTATATCAGTTCCACGACCTGCCATATTAGTTGCAATCGTTACAGCTCCTTTTTCCCCAGCATGAGCAATAATTTCTGCTTCTCTTGCATGATTTTTAGCGTTTAACACTTCATGTTTAATTTTCTTTTTATCTAACATCTTAGATAATAATTCACTAGTTTCAATTGCTATAGTACCTACTAGAACTGGTTGACCTTCTTTGTGTCTTCTTTCTATTTCCTTTACAATTGCCGAATATTTTCCTTCTTTACCTGGATATAATAAATCAGTTTCGTCAATTCTAATAACTGGTTTATTTGTAGGAATACAAATTACGTACATGTTATATATATTTCTAAACTCTTCTTCTTCTGTTTTAGCTGTACCTGTCATACCTGATAATTTTTTATACATTCTAAAATAGTTTTGAAATGTAATTGTAGCCAATGTTTTAGTTTCTTGTTGAATCTTTACGCCTTCTTTTGCTTCAATTGCTTGATGTAAACCTTCTGAGAACGCCCTTCCCTTCATAAGTCGTCCAGTAAATTGATCTACAATTATTACCGCATCATCTTGAACAACATAGTCAACATCCTTATGCATCGCATAGTTAGCCTTTAATGCCTGATTTATATGGTGAACTAATGCAGTATTATTAATGTCATATAAATTCTTTAAATTAAATTTTTCTTCACATTTTTTAGACCCTTCATCTGTTAAACTTACCGCCTTAGTTTTTTCATCTAAAATATAATCTTCGTTTTCTTTTAATGATTTTACAAAATTATCTGCTTGTACATATAAGTTTGCAGATTGCATAACTCCGCCTGATATAATTAATGGTGTTCTAGCTTCATCTATTAAAATGGAATCAACTTCGTCGACTATACAATAATTAAGCGGTCTTTGAACTCTATTTTCTTTTTTTACAACCATGTTATCTCTTAAATAATCAAATCCTAATTCATTGTTAGTGGTATATAATATATCACAGTTGTAAGCTTCTCTTTTTTCTTTAGGAGACAACTCCCTTAAATTAAGTCCTACTGTTAATCCTAAAAATTTAAAAATAGTTCCCATCCATTCTGAATCCCTTGTTGATAAGAATTCATTTACAGTAACAATATGTACACCTTTTCCTGTAAGTGCGTTTAAGTAAGCAGGAAGAACACATGTCAAAGTTTTACCTTCACCAGTCTTCATTTCAGCAATATTTCCATAGTGAATAGCAAGTCCTCCAAGCAATTGGCAATAAAATGGTTTCATCCCTAAACATCTGCTTGCAGCCTCTCTTGCCACAGCAAAGGCTTCAACTAATATGTCTTCTAAAGTTTCTCCTTTTTCTAATCTTTCTTTAAATTTATTAGTATATTCTTTTAACTCATCATCAGTTAATTTTTGCATATCTTCATCTAATGAATCTATAGCATCAGCAATTGCTGTAAATCTTTTTAATTCTTTGTATTCATTATCGAACATCTTCTTTAATATTTTTAACATTTTAACCATCTCCACCAAATATTCTATCAAATTTTATTAAAAAATACTACAATTATAAAAGAAAAAAGCATGTATGTAATGCTTTTTTACTATTTTACTGATATTACACCATAATTTCCATCTTTTCTTTTGTATAACACACAAGTTTCATTAGTATTCATATCCTTGTAAACAAAGAATGAATGACCTAATAATTCCATTTCTAATATTGCTTCTTCTTCATCCATTGGTTTAGTTTCTATATATTTTCTTTTTACAATAGTATCACTATTTTCAGGTTCTTCTTTTAATAATTCATAATCAAAATTAAATTCTTTGTATTTATTATTAATATTCTTTTTCTTTAACTTTGTTTTATTTTTTCTAATTTGTCTTTCTAATTTATCTAAAACCAAATCAATTGCGGCATACATATCTTCATTTTCTTCTTCACTTCTTAATATGAAATTATCAGTTGGAATAGTTACCTCAATTATATGGTCGTTACCCCTTATTCTAAGTTGTACACTAGCTGTAATAGAATCCTCTTTGAAATACTTATCAAGTTTTCCAATTTTCGTCTCAATATAATTTTTAATTGCATCTGTTACGACTAATTTGTCTCCACGTACATTAAATTTCATTATATCAAATCCTTTCTTACAATTTGATTATATCATATTTTTATAAAAAATGAACACAAATTATAAATATAACATAATTTCACATAATTATGGACCAAAGTCAAAATAAATTTTGACTAACTTACCTCACGGTAAGTTTTTTCTACTTCACTGGAATTTATATTCCTCCATAGACCAGATTCGGATAGTTGCTACCCTACTTATATTAAATTGTCAAAATTTATGGCGTCATTAGTTCTCTTTCATAAGTTTTAATATATATCTTTAATCCTTCTAACATAATATTTATCGCTGCATTAACATCTCTATCGTGTACTCTTTTACATTTGGGGCACTGCCAATTTCTTATTCTTAAATCTTTTACTTTTTCATTTTGATAATTACATACACTGCATAATTGACTACTTGGGTAATATCTATCTATTTTGATTAATTTTTTGTTACTCCAAATAGACTTATATTGCAGAATCCGTTTTAGTTCATAGATTGGTGTTTCGTTTAAGCATTTGGCAATAGAATGTGTTTTTTGCATACCTTTTACATCTAGGTTTTCTATAGCAATAATATCATTTTCTTTAATCAATTTATTCGTTATTGTATGTATCAAAAACTTACGGGCGTTTTTTATTTTCATAAATAAACGTTGGATTTTTAGTTTCATCTTATATCTATTTTTGCTTCCTACTCTACATCTTGATAGACCTTTTTGAAGACCGGATAATCTCTTTTTATTTATTTTTATTGTGTTTTTGATTTTTTCATTATGAGACGTTATTAGATAATCTTTTATTCCTAAATCAATTCCAATAATATTATTGGGAGTAAATTTAGGTAAAGAAATGTCTTCTTCTACCAATATACTTACGTAATATTTATTAGCTTCTTTTCTAATTACAGCACTTTTTATTAAGCCATTAAAATCAACTTTATTTCTATATCCCCTTATTGGTATTTCTTTTAGTTTAGGTAAATTTATTACTTTTTTGTTCAAATCCAATTTAATACTGTTATAATATTTGCCTTTATATGCACTTTTTATGTTATTTGTTTTATAACTATTATGAATTCCTTTTATCTTATATTTAGGATATCCACCTAAATTTTTATAATATCTTTTGTAAGCATCTTCTAAATTAAATATACTATTTCTAAGAGCACAACTATCTACTTCTTTTAAAAATGTTTTTTCTTTTGAAAGTTCTGGAATAGACTTTATTCCATTATAGGCATTAGTTACTTTTTTATCTAGAAAATAGTTATAAATGAATCTACAACTACCTATAGTTTTATTTATTAATTCTTCTTGGAATTTATTAGGATACATTCTAAATTTATAACCACGATATATTTTCATGTTTCAATCACCACCTGTATTTGCATTATAAATCACAAACATTCGTTTGTCAATATTTTTTTGTAAAGAAAGACGTAAAAATCGAACTTTTCTTATAACTAAATATCCACCAGTATCAACTGGTTGGTTTTAATAAACCCTATAGGGTATATTACTGGCAGCAATCACATGAGTGCTTTTTTTCCGCCAATCGACTTTCACACTCTAGCAACCCTTAAAAGGGTCTTCGTATTCTATTACACTTATTCTATCTTGAATTATATCTTCTGTTTCTTGTTCTCTTATATATTTAGCAATAATGCTTATTAAGTCCTACTGTTCTTACATAATATCCTCTTGTCCAAAATATTTTTTGCCCATACTTATATTTTAAATTGGCATGATTTTCAAATATCATTAATGCACTTTTCCCCTTTAAATATCCCATGAACTATGACACACTTAACTTAGGTGGGATTTTCACTAACATATGTATATAATCTATACATGCATGTGCTTCAACTATATCCACATTTTTATATTCATATAATCTTCTTAAATATACGCCAATACCCCTTCTCAATTTACCATATATTGCTTTTCTTCTATATTTTGGTATAAAAACAATGTGATACATACAATTTCATTTGGTATGGGACAATTGGCTTTCATCAATTTCTCTAGGTTTATTCTTTGTTTTGTACATATTTATCTCCTCCTACTATTACGATTGACTAACAATTTCATTATAGCATAGGAAGAGATAAATATGTTCATTACTGACAGCTCTTGCTTTTTGATTTCTCACCTGCATAGCAGGTGGTTTTATTTTTTCCCTAACCCGGAACAAAAATAAAAAAAACAAAGTTATTCTTTGCTTTTATAATCTTTTAATAATCTATCTAATTCTTCTATTAAATCTTCAGCTTGTTTCCAACTTGTAAGCCTGGCTCCTGATGCATATTTATGTCCTCCTCCGCCAAACCTTGTTGCTATTTCATTTATGTATGGCCCTCTAGAACGTAAATTTACTCGTATTAAATTACTTTTCACGTCTTCTGTTAAAAGTACCCATACGACAACTTCATTTATATAATTTAAACTATTAACCATATTTCCCGCGCTAGCAGAATCAACATTAAATTCTTTTAATAAATCATCTGTTATTTTTACATAGGCAACGCCATTTTCTGTTATAGTTAAATTTTGATATATATATCCCTGAAATTTTACTTCTGCTAATGGTTTTGTATATAACGGTTCATAAATACTCGTAAACTTAAAATTTGTTTTATTTAACATTTTAGTAATTAAATTGAAAGTTTTTATTGAAGTATAATCATGTAAGAAACGATCAGTATCTCCAACTATACCTGTATATAAAAGTCGAGCCAAATTATCGGAAATTTTTATGTTTAGTATTAGTACCATCTCCAATATCATTTGACAAGTACTAGATGCACTATCATCAATTAACTTTAAATTAGAATAATCATCTACTTCTGGGTGATGGTCTATTTTTGCAATAAATTTAAATTTACTTAAATCTTGAACATCAATTCGTTTAATGTCGGGAGTATCTAGTACTATTAACATAGAATTTTCACAAATATCTTCACATCGATCTAATACTCCCATAAACTTAAACCTGCTAGCAGGTGCTCCTATTGCATATACATCCTTACTAGGATATTTGCTTTTTATTATTTCTTTTAGAGCAAGTTGTGATCCTAGAGCATCAGGATCTGCTCCTATATGCCTCGCAATATATATATTATCATATTTTTTTATCTCTTTTAAAAGTTTCTTATATAAATTTTTCATTTTACCTTTCTATGATATTATAAGTATCTCTTGCAATCATTAACTCTTCATCAGTTGGTATTACGTATACAGGAATTTTTGAAGAAGACTTTGTTATACATATTTCTTCCCCTCTAGTGTTATTTTTTTCATCATCTATTTCAATACCTAATACTTTTAGAGAATCTAAAATCTCTCTTCTAGTTGATGTTGAATTTTCTCCTATACCTGCTGTAAAGACAATAGCATCACATCCTTGCATTTCTACATAATATTTAGCTATATAATCAACAATTCTCTTTACAAACATTTTTTGAGCCAATGCACAACGTTCATTACCTTTATGGATACCTTCTTCTATATCTCTAGAATCACTACTTACACCACTAATTCCATATAGTCCGCTTTCTTTATTAATTAATTTATCAACATCTTTTGGCGTTAATTTTTTCTTTTCCATTATATAAGGTATAATACTAGCGTCAATATCTCCACATCTAGTTCCCATTATTAAACCAGCATTAGGAGTAAGTCCCATAGAAGTATTTACACATTTACCATCGATAATTGCACTAATACTAGCCCCATTTCCAATGTGACAAGTTATTAATTTTGTATTATATCTACCCAATATTTCATTCATTTTTAAACTAACATATTTATGGGAAGTGCCATGTGCACCATATCTTCTGATTCCATATTCTTCATATAATTCATATGGAAGAGCATATAAATAATTTTCTTCTGGCATTGTTTGATGAAATGCGGTATCAAATACAGTTACATGTTTAGCATTTTTAATTACAGACTGAGCCGCTCTTATTCCAACAATAGCAGCAGGATTATGAAGCGGTGCTAGTAATGATAACTCATCTATTTTTGATATTACGCTATCGTCTACTAAAACACTTTGATCAAAATAACTACCACCTTGAACTATTCTATGTCCAATACCTTTAATGTCATCTAATGAATCAATAACTCCATTTTCTACAAGCTCATCAATTAATATTTTAAAAGCAACTTCATGATCTTTTAATGGAACTTCTTTTTTTATTTTTTCATTTTCATATTTAATTGTATAAAACGAATCTTCCAACCCTATTTTTTCAAAAACTCCGGAAATTAATCCTTTCTCTTCTGGCATTTCATATAATTTAAATTTAAGTGATGAACTACCAGCATTTACTGATAATATTTTCATTTTGCACCTCTTTCAATCATATTATAACATCTATATTATTTTATGTAAATTAATTTGCTCCCATTTGCTGCATTATTTCAGGAAGCATTTGTTTCTTTCTAGAAACTAAATTTGGTAAGAATTGTCCTTGTTTAATTGTTTCTAAATTAAATGCATACTTAATTGTTTCCATTGCATTATCACTATATATAACGTAAGAACCATTTTTTAAAATATCTGTTACAAACAATACCACAAAATAGTAATCGTTTCTTTTACAAGTTTCATTTAATGTTTCTATGTATTCATCCATTTTATTTGTAATTTCACTAATATCAGTAGTTATAATTTGGCCCAAACCAATTTTTTTGTTATCTACATTATATGTTTTAAAATCAGTATACAATATTTCTTCAATACTCTTTCCTTTTAATGAAGTACCCGCAGTTATCATATCATATCCGTATTTTTTATAATCAACTCCTGCTATTTCTGATAGTCTTTCAACGGCTTTTCTATCTTGATCAGTAGTAGTAGGAGAAGTTAATATTAATGTATCAGATAATATCCCTGACAACATAACTCCGGCAATATCTTTTGGTATTTCTATTTCATTTTCTTTATATAAGGTGTAAATTATTGTATTAGTACTACCTACTGGAACGTTTCTAAAGTTAATTGGCATATTAGTACCTATGGTTCCTATATTATGATGATCAATTATTTCAATAATTTCAGCATCCTCTAAGCCAATAGCACTTTGCTCATAAGAATTATGATCTACTAGTATAACTTTTTTCTTGTTATTATAGCCTATATCAGAAAATCTTAATATTCCTAAGCATTTGTCATTTTTTCCTAAAACAGGGTAATAACTATATCTAGTTTTATTAGCAATTCCTATAAATTTATTTATATCATCATTTTCATTTATACACAAAAACTTGCGTCTTTCCATAATTGTTGATACTTTATTAGATAGATTAATAATTTTAGCAGTTTCCAAAGTTCCATATGGCGTATAAATTATGTTTACATGCTTTTCTCTAGCAAGTTTTAAGTGTTCCTCTTTTATTTTATGGCCACCAGTTACTATTAAAAGTTTTATCCCTTTATCGATAGCATACTCTATAATACTATGTCTATCACCCACTATTAAAATATTACTATTATTTAACACTATTTCTTCTATAAAAGTTGTACTACGGTATCCTGCTACCATCATTGTACCTTTTATAGTTTCTTCATATTTTAATATATTTGTACCACTTAGGGTATCTACTATGTTATCAAATGATGTATCAAGCATACTAAAATTTTTAGAAAATTGCGATAAAGCAATATGCTTCATACTCAAAATTCCTATTAATTTTTTTGATTTGTCCACTACAGGTATTTTAGTAATTCCAACTTTCTCCATTTTAAAGTATGCTTTATATATAGATTCGTCCTCATTAATAGTATAATTTTTAGTGTATTTTAAATCTTTAATCTTAATATATACGTCGTTTAAAAATATTGGTTCAGGCACTTTAAAATAATTAAGTGCATATTTTGATTCCAAATTTATTGAACTTAATACTGCTGGAATAGCATTAAACCCAAGTTTATCTTTTAAATACGCAAGAGAAATTGCTGACGTTACGCTATCTGTGTCAGGATTTCTATGTCCGAATATAAAAATTTCATCTTTTTTCTCCATTTTTACTCCTTCTTTCATTGTTATTATAACACAAGAAAAAAAGAACTGTAAAGATTTTACAAAGCAATCTATATTTTAAGATAAATGTTGTAATGTAATAATTAAAATGTTATAATGTTAAGAGAAGAAAAGGTGGTACGATGTCAGGTAGTAAAGAAAAAAAAATAGTTAGAAGAAAAATTAGTTATCAGAAAGTTTTTTCTTTTATAAGTGCCGGTTTTATACTAGCATGCATTTTATTTTATGGGGGAAGATTTTTGAAATTATACTTAGAAAATAAAAAAGATGTTGTTGAAAATAAAAATACACTTGTACAAAATTTAAAAAATAATTATGAACTTAACAATATAAATAATGAATATTATTTAAAAGAAGATGAAAATAAAAATTATGTTTTGTATTCTAATATATTATGGAGAATTATAAAAATAACTAATAATGGTTCAGTTAAACTAATCAGTGATGATGTTATTTCTTATTTAAGTTATGGAGAAACCGACTATGGCAAATCAGAAATTAATACTTGGTTAAATAATGATGATACTAATTATAGTGGAATACTTGAAAATAATTTAAATAATTCAAGTGGTTTTTTGACTAATGATACGATTTGTCAAGACTCTATAAATGACACTAAACATATTACATGTAATGATATAAATAACTCTAATTTAATCGGTTCTTTATCAATTTTTGATTATGTCAATGCTGGGGGAAAGGATTCTTATTTAAATATCAATAAATATTTTTATTTATCTACCACCAATAATGAAGATAATGAGGTCTGGTACGTAAATGATAGTGGTAATGTAGTAAGTGCTAACGGTGAAGACATCTACGGAATTAGGCCTACTATTAGTTTAAAATCTAATATAGAAAGTATTAGAGGAAATGGAACTATAGATGATCCTTATGTAATTGATGAAGGTGGTTTGTTTGGTAGTTATGTAAAACTTGGAAATGACTTATGGCGAGTATATGATGTAGATGATAGCTCTATTAAGTTAATGCTAGATGATTATTTAAAAGATAATGATGGGGAAAATATTATGTATAAGTATTCATCTAAAGGATATTACCATAATGACACTGTTAATGGTTCTCTTGCTTATTACTTAAATCATAACTATTTAAATAATTTATCTTATAAGAAATTAATTAATAAAGGAATGTGGGCAAATGGTATTTATGGTGAGAGTAATAAATATAACTATAAAGAAGTATTAAAAACTGAAGTTGATACTAGCGTTACAGTTCCTAGTATTGGTAATATAATATTAAATGGAAAATTATCAGATTATTTCTTATCTACAGGATTATCTAAATCAAGCACACTTGTTTATACAGTTAAAGATAATGGAACTCTTTATAGTAAAAGTTCTACCAGCACTTCAAAAGTAGTTCCTGTAATAAGCATTAATAAAGATATATTAACTAAGGGAAATGGAACTAGCAAATCCCCTTATGAAACGGAGTAAAATATGAAAAATAGTAAAAAGAAGAAAAGAAAAATTTATAAAACAACAATTCTATTTATAGTACTAGATATAATTGTTGCCTTTTGTTTCTTTATAACTTATGGCCCATATGATAAATTAAGAAACCTATATGTAACGACTGCTATGAAAACAATGAAGCACCAATATTTAGCCCAAATCTTTTATAGTGATGAGACAATAGAAAAGATTATGGCATCTAATTATTTTGTAGAAATTAAAGAAGACTCTAAAATAGAAGACATGGTTATTGATACTTCGGAAAAAGATCACTATGACAATAAATACCAAGAAGAATTACTAACTAGAGATCCAGGCAATGATTTATACAAAGTAATTGATTTAAAAATAGGTAGTAGTAATGGATATTTAGTGGCTATTTATCAACCAGAAAAGGTTAGACTTATCTCTAGTAAACAATTTAACGTTGGTGGGTATGGAGAGAGAATATTAACAATGTGCGAACGATATGGTGGAGTTGTATGTATTAATGGTGGAGGATTTATTGATTACGGAATGGGATCTGATATTCCAATTGGCTATGTTATTAAAGACGGAGAAGTAGTATGGCCTTTAAACAATGATGACTCTACACGTGGTAATTTAATTGGAATGACTGCTGAAGGTAAATTAATGCTTATGAGTAATGCGACTGGAAGTGAAGCACTAAAAGCAGGAGTAATTGATGCGATGGAATTTGGGCCTTTCCTTATTGTAAATGGAAAATCACTAGAAATTAATGGTGATCCTTGGGGAAGAGCACCAAGAGTTGCTATTGGCCAAACCAAAGAAGGAGTACTTTTATTCTTAGTAGTAGACGGAGAGAACTACATCAATGGTGCTTCTTTAAGAGATATGGTTGAAGTATTTGAAAGATATGGTGCTGTTAATGCTGCTAATTTAGATGGAGGTCAATCTTCATCACTAGTAATTAATGGTAAATTATACAATAATCCTCCAGCAGCTGCCAAAGCTCAAGGTGGAAGATACGTTGTTACTGGTTGGGGATTAATTCCATAAAAGACTTTGCTAAATTAAAAGCAAAGTCTTTTTAACAAGTCTGATGGTTATTTACACTTTTTATATTTATTATTAATTGATTATTTAAAATATTATCAATTATATTGTTTTCTAAATATTTAGATATTACTTTGTCAATCTTTCTTGCACCATAAATTTTATATTCTGATAAATCTATTAGTTCTAAAATTGTTTTTGGGGAAATTGTTATTTTACATTTTTTATACTTTTCTTTTAGCTTAGTTATTTTATTTTTTATTATTAGTTTCATATTATTTTCAGTTAAGTTATTAAAACTAATAATTGAATCAATTCTATTTATAAATGGTACCTCAAAAGTATCTGTTAATTTGCTAGAATCTATTTTTTTTATATTATTAAAACCTAAACTAGAAGAAGTACACGATACATTTGTAGTCATTATAATAATTGTATTATTAAATTTTATTATATTACCTTTTGCATCTTTAACCTCTCCATTATCTAGTATTTGATAAAATAAATCAATTATTTTATAATGTGCCTTATCTATTTCATCTAGTAATATCACACTACATGGTTTTTTACTAATTTCATTAAATATATATTTATCATCATCATACCCAATATATCCGGCTGATGATCCAATCAATTTGCTAATAGACATAGAATCAGAAAATTCACTCATATCTAATCTAATAAAATTTTTGTTTCCTACCAATTCTTCAGCAAATATTTTAGCTATTAAAGTCTTACCAACACCAGACGTTCCGGAAAAAAGTAATGAATAGCATCTATCATCTTTGTATCCTAATTTTATAAATTTAGTTATTCTTATTAATTCATTTATTGCATCATCTTGCCCAATAACGTTATTTTTTAATTTTTTTTCTATTTTTCTTATTATAGTTTGATTATCTTGCATAATTTCATATATAGGAATTTTTGTTTTTTTACTTATAACAGTAGCTACATCACTTACACTTACGGTCGGTAGTAATTTTTTAGTGTTTAAATTTATATTATTTAATTTCATCATCAAACTTTTTTCTTTTTTTCGGCATTCATAAGCTTTTTCAATCATATTTTCAATAATCAAAGCATCCTCTCCCCTTTTACCTCAACCCACTCCACCCATTAACGCAACAATTTTCTCGCTTCGTTT
>CALVSZ010000037.1 GCA_944359705.1 uncultured Bacilli bacterium
TAAAAAATAGTAAAAACTATGAGATATTAAAAGAAAATGTTAGGAAGCTTGCTGTGGATAATAGCTCAGATAAAATATATGAAATATTAAAGGATTTGATATTAGATGATAAAAGATTTTTTTAGTAATAATGGGATCTATTATTTAGAAGATGTAGATTTAACTAAATACAATACATATAGGCTTCATTCGAAAGCAAAGGGAATGGTTTTCCCCAGTACGATAGAAGAATTAATTATAGTATTAAAATTTTTAAGAGATAAAAATATTTCCCATATGTTTTTAGGAAATGGATCTAATATAATTTTTGCAAAAGAATATTATGATAAAATATTTATTAAGTTAGATAAATTAAATCATTATGAAATAAAAGATGAGTTATTAGTCGCGGAAGCTGGAGTGCCCTTAATAAAGTTATCTTTAGAATGTGCAAAAAAAGGACTATCTGGGCTTGAATTTACTTGCGCTCTACCCGGATTAGTTGGTAGTTCTGTTGCAATGAATGCTGGTGCATATAATAGTTCTATAGCAGATATTTTAGTTAGTACTAAGGTGTTAACTAAAGATTTGAATGTTAAAACGATGAAGAATAGTGAACTTGATTTTTCTTACCGTCATTCTATATTTAAAACTAATCGTGATTTAATATGCTTAGAAGCAACTTTTAAATTAGAAAAAAGAAGTAGCGATGAGATAATGGAGGTTATGACTAAAAGACAGCATAAGAGAAGAGAAACACAACCTCTTGAATATCCTTGTGCAGGTAGTGTATTCAGAAATCCAGACGGTTTATTTGCTGGCAAGTTAATAGAAGACTGTGACTTAAAAGGAATAAATATAAATGGTGCTGAAGTATCAACCAAACACGCTAATTTTATTATTAATAAAGGGGATGCAACAGGTGAAGATATAATTAATTTAATTAATTTAATTAAAGCTAAAGTGTATGATAAATTTAAAGTAGAATTAATTTTAGAACAAGAAATTATATATTAGGGTGATGTTATGCCTAAGAAAAAGAAAATAAGGGTTAAAGTAAAAAAAAGAAAATTAAAAATAAAGAATATATTAATACTTATATTGCTAATAATATTAATATATAATATGATTATATATATTTTAAATTTAAAAATAAGTAATATATATATAGTTAATAATTCTTTACTTACAGATAAGGAAATTATTAATCTAGCTAATTTATCTGATTATCCATCATTTATATTAACTAGCTCAAAAGATATAAAGACTAATTTATATAAAAATAAATTAATAAAAGAAATAAAAGTAAAAAAAGAATTATTTGGGAAAATATATATATATATTACAGAATATAAGCCTATTGCTATTTATAATAATCAATTACTTTTAGATAATGGTTCTTTAATTGATAACATATATGATTTAAATCTTCCTATTATAAAGAATGATATTAGTTCAATATATGATGATTATATTGCGTCATTTTCATTAATAGATAGTGATATTTTATATAAAATATCAGAAATAGAATATGTACCTAATGATGTTGATAAAGAAAGATTTTTAATATATATGACAGATGGTAATTATGTTTATATAACTTTAAATAAAATAACTAAATTAAATACTTATAATAGCATTGTTGATCAATTAGAAGGTAAACATGGGATAATTTATCTTGATTCAGGGGATTATTTTGAAATAAAAGAAGAGAGTCCATCGTAGGCTCTCTATTTATCTAAATTTTTAGTTAAAATTATTAAATCAACTAGAGCAGAAATAAATACTAAAATATATACTAAATTTGTTAACATGCTTCCAGCTCCAAATAAATATTCAACTAAATTAAAATTAAAAATAGCTACTAATCCCCAGTTTAAACCTCCAATAATGGTTAATACTAAAGATGATTTTAATAAAATATTCATATTTCCTCCTTTTTCTAGTATTATAGTTTCCAATATATTATTTTTTTATACATTGTAAAGTATATTATTGACTAAAAAAAATTAAGGTGATAGGATATATAAAGGAAGGTTAGAGATGAAAAAAATAATAATTATAATTGTTTTATTTGTTTTTATATTTTTGTTTTTTCTAGTAAGTAATATATATCAAAACGATAAATATCAAAATGGTATATATAATGAAATAGTTTCTAATTATGAGTTAGATGAAGATATTATTTATTTTAATAAAAGTAGTAATTTTTATATAATAAAAACAAACAGTCAAATAATTGTTTTAGATAATAAATTTAGTGAAGTTTACACAATTAATACTAGTGATGTATTACCTCAAAATAATTATGAGATTGTTTATAAAGATAATACTATAATTTATGAAGAAATTAAACGATATGAAAATAAAATTGTATATAATTATTATAGTGCTTTTGAAGATAAATTATTAGATGTAGTTGAAATTGAGGGATGAAGTATGAATGAAAAAATTATTAATATTTTAAAAGAAAAGCCAATTATAATTCCAAGAATATTATTTTTAAAATATAAAGATTTAGGATTAACTAATGATGAATTTATTTTACTAATGTTTATGTTAGATATTGGTGATAAAATTGAATATAATCCTGAATTTATTGCAACATCTCTAAAAATAAATAAATTTAAAGTTATGGAATTGATTAATAATTTGTTTGAAAAGAAAATAATTAATATAGTCGTTGAAAAAAATAAACATGGAAAAACGGGAGAATATATTTCTATGGAGCTATTATACGATAAAATCTTTAAAGAATTATTAATTGAAGACGAACCAGTTAAGGAAATTACTAGTGATGTTTTTACTATATTTGAACAAGAATTAGGACGTGTAATTACTCCACTTGAATATGAAATGATAAAAAAATGGATTGAAGAATATAAATATGAAATTATAATAGAAGCTTTAAAAGAAGCAGTATATAATGGTACAACTAATTTTCGATATATTGATAGTATTCTCTCAAATTGGAAAAAGAATGGCATTAAAAATAAAGAAGAGTTAATTTCATATAAAAATAAATATCGTAAAAGTAAAAAGGAGAAGGTAGATTATTTTGAATACAATTGGCTTGAAGATGAATAAAATATTTTCTTACTTAGATGAATTAATTAAAAATCCTGTTTGTGAATTAGAATTTAATAAAGATTATGAACTATTAATTGCAACTGTATTAAGTGCTCAAACAACTGATAAAAGGGTAAATAACGTAACTAAAGTATTATTTAAAAAGTATCCTAGTATTGAAGTTTTAAGTAAGGCCTCTATTAGTGATATTGAATCTATTATTAAAGAGATAGGTACTTATCATAAAAAAGCAATTTTTGTAAAAGAAATAGCAACAAGATTAGTAAGTGATAATATTAAAGTATTACCTAATAATCGTAAGTATTTAGAAAGTTTACCTGGAGTAGGGCGAAAGACAACTAATGTTTTTTTATCCGTAATATATAATGAACCTGCAATCGCTGTAGATACTCATGTAGCAAGAGTAAGTAAAAGATTAGGACTTGTTAATGAAAGTGATACGGTTGATATTATTGAAAAAAAACTAATGAAAAAAGTTCCAAAAGAAAGATGGAGTAGAACCCATCACCAATTTGTTCTATTTGGAAGATATTATTGTAAAGCAAAGAATCCTATTTGTAATAATTGCAAATTAAAAGATATATGTAAAAAGAACTAGATTTTTCTAGTTCTTTATTTAATATTTATTGTTTTCTTTTTATTTACTCTTTGATTATTGAATTCAGCAGTATAACTTATTACATATATTCCTGGTGATAAACTATTTACATTATTAACTAATGCATCATAGTTAGTATATGTATTAATTAATTGACCACTAGCACTATTTTTAAATAATTGGTAAGTTATCTTGGTACTATTAGTTACATTAGCACTTCCATAAGTAACAATTATTTCTTCTTTTTTAAATCCACCTTGATTTATTGTTTCAATTGAGGAACCTATATCGAGATCTAAATCATTATTAACAGAAGAACCAGATATGCTTACTTCAGTACTTACTCCAGTACTGCTATTACTTTTGAATGATCCATATTCTGTCTTGACAATTAATGTAGCATTTCTAGATGTATAAGAATTTGGTATATTAACTGTAATTTCGGTATCTTTTGTAAATGCAAGTAATGTTTCCTCATCGTTTTCATCTACAAGATAAATTCCAAATCCTAATCCTCCTAAAGTGTTTTCGTTATAAGATAGTCTTTCTTGAACAAATTTATTAGTTCCATTACCAAATACTGATTGACTAAAATATGACTTTAAATATTCTTCAGTTACAACTTCAGGTACTTTATAATCCCAACTTAATGTAATACTTCTTCCATTAGTTTTTGTATCTAAATTAGTTATATTGTTTAATTTACTAAATCTTTCTGATGTTTCTGTAGGTTGTGTTCCTTTTTTAAAGTATTCAGTTAATATTAAATCTGAAGGAGTATATTCACTTGGAAGTTGAGCAGGCCATGTTCCCATTTCAACTTGAGAAGATACTACAGATTCTGGTTTTGTAAATTGTTTAGTAGTTTTTGGTATATATTTCATAACTGATTGCATTAATGCATCTTTAGGGGCACTAGCTCCGGACAAATAATGTTCTGAAGTTACTTTTTCATATCCATACCATAGTGATATTGAATATTCTGGTGTATAGGCTACTGTCCATAAATCATTAACTGCACCATATGGTAATCCTAATCTTTCAATTGTTTCATCATCTAAGTTAGATGTACCTGTTTTAGCAGCAACAGTAGATCCATATACTCTAGCACCACCGTTAAATCCATATTCAACAGCGTATTGTAAAACATTATTCATTAAATATGCGGTAGAATCGGACATTACTCTTTCTTTATCATTATTAAATTCAACTTCTTCTCCAGTATCTCTATATTCAATTTTAACAACAGTAGAAGGTTCAATATAATATCCGCCATTAGCAAAAGCTGCAAATGCTGATGCCATTTCTAATGTTGTAGCTCCCGGTTCAAAGGCTCCTAAAGCATGAGCTTCGTGTAATGAATTTCCTTCAATTTCTGCTTCAATTCCTAAACTTGTTACAAATTCTATAATATTTTTTTTATTTACTTGTTGGAAAGCTTTTAATGCTGGAACATTTCTTGAAACACTAAGGGCTCTTCTTAAAGTAATTAATCCTTGATAAGTTCCATCCCAGTTTCCAACTTCAGGTCCATCACTATATTGCCATGGTTCATCATTAAATAGGGTATAAGTAGAGAAGTTATTATATTCAAATCCTGGTCCATAATCAAATAATGGTTTAGCTGTAGATCCTATATGTCTTTTAGCTTGAGTTGCATAATTCCAATCACCAGCATCACGATTATGTCCTGCACCAATTGCAACAATTGCTCCTGTATTAACGTCTACGACACTAATTCCAGCTTGAACTTCTTCATCATCCCAATTATGTGCTTTACCACTTAATACATCATTAATTCCATCTTGAATACTTCTATCCATATTTGTATATATTTTCATAGATACTTTATATGGATTATTTCCAGTTTTGTCTTCAACTTCTGCGACAACAGTATCAATATATCCAGCATAATCACTTTCGGCGCCTTGTTTAGCAAGCATACTTTCAATACTTACAGCTTCCGCTAATTCTTTTTCTTCTTCTGTAATATATCCGTGTCTTACCATAAGTGATAAAACAGTATTTCTTCTATTGGCAGCTCCTTCAGGATTAGTATAAGGATTTAATCCATTTGGTGCTTGGAATAGTCCTGCTAGGAGTGATGCTTCAGGAAGGCTAAGTTCACTAATTGACTTACCAAAATAATATTCTGATGCTTCTTTTACACCGTATATTCTACCCCCTAAGCAGTTGTCATTAACATAAAATTCAATTATTTGTTCTTTTGTATATTGCTTCTCAATGTAAAATACTGATAAATATATATCTTGGAATTTACGAATAATTCCTTCTATACCACTTGCTTCAGTAGATGTTAAATTGTTTTTAGCTATTTGCATCGTTAATGTAGAAGCTCCACCAGCATCACTATTTCCTAACAATTGTCCAAATGATGCTTTTAAAAATCTAGGTAAGTCTACACCATTATGTTGAAAGAATCTAGAGTCTTCAGTTGCAATTAAAGCATCAACAAAAACTTCAGGTAATTCTTCGTAAGTGACATTTTCTCTTTTTTCTTCACCTAATGTATCGATAATGTTTCCGTCTTTATCGTATACAACAGTTTGTTCTCTATTAGATAGAGCAGTTGGATCAAATTCTTTAGTTGTAATTACAATATAAAGTAAGAACAATGCTACTAATACGATTCCAATAATACATAAAGTTATAATTCCAGTTAAGATAACTTTCCATAACTTTCTTTTTTCTTTAGTATCTTCTTTTTTCTTGGGTAATTTCTTTTTTATAATTTTTTTATTACCTTTTTTTATAACCTTTTTTTTCTTCATATTACTACTATCATCTGTACTTTCTTTTTTACTATTAATTTCTTCGATAATTTCATCTTTTATTATTGTGTCGTCATTTCTTTTTTCATTAATGTTAGAATTTTCTTTTTTTACATTTTTTTTCTTTTTCTTTTCCATAACACCACTTTTTCTCTTTCTTTTAAAATTTATAAATATTATATCATAATTATAATAAACATATACTAAAAATATTAATATTGGGAAAATAAAAATTCCCATTAGTCCAAAATAGTTCATAAATAAATAACTTATTATTATTGATAATATAATAATAATTATTTTATCGTATTCATATTTCTTTTTCATTTAATAATTTATCTATTATTTCTAGATAATCTAATCTTGGACTATATTTTAATTTTATTTCGTATCCTTTTTCAGTAAAATAACTAATAGGAATTGATTTCCTAGTATTATTATCTATAAAAGAAATTAAATCTTTCCCCATTAGTATATATGTTTTATTTAATGATATAAATCTTATTATTAAAAAGGTTATTCCTTTTAATAATATTAATCTTCTTATGTATTCTAATTGATGTTTATGAATATTGTTTAATGAAAAACTAGTCTTTGAATTTGTTTCTTTAGCATCAAATTCAATATATTTTTCTTTATATATTCCACTATAGTCTAATGTTGATGGCTTTTCAAAAAACGCTTCAATTATTTTAGTGCGGTCATAAGTAGTCTTAACCACTTTAATTGGAGTTGGTTTCTTATTTATTAAAGCTATGTTTTCATTTTTATAATATTCATTTGTTATATTAATATCACTTTCTAGAATCATTCCTCTATTAGCGTAAGTAGATTTTGAGGAATTATAGAAATAATTCATATGATATCACCTACTTAATTATACTATAAAAATATCTAATTTTCTACATTATTGTGAAAAAAAACACTAGTTTTGTCGAATATAATGAAATGTGTAAAATAAAATGATAATATATAAATGGTAAAAAGAAAGAAGGGAATTTATGCCAGATCATATACTTGTAGAAGAAATGTTTAACGATTTAATTGAAGAAGTAGAATATATAAAATTAAAAGCACATTTATCTTTTAATAAAAAATAATTAATTTTATTAATTGACTTATATTATATTGTGTGTTAGTATTTGTTTATTACTAAAAAGAAGGAATATTATGAGAAAAAAGTTAGAAAATGATTTAGTTAAGTCTATTCCTTATATGGAAGATGGACAAATTAAAAGCTTAGGTCTAGAAAATGGTACATTTTATGTATATCGATATCAAAATAAAAAAGATATAAAAAAAGATATTTATAAGTATAATTTAAATGGTTATTCTAAGATTTTAGAAGAATATTATGATACTTTAAATAAGTATTTGGTAAAAAATAAAGAAATTATGATGCCTTTTTATTATAAAAATTCAGAATTTAAAAATTTAAAATTAAAAATTTGTATGTACAAGCTAGCACTAGCCACTGATTTTATATTTTTAATATCACCATTAATTGTATTTATGTTAAGTGGTAATTTGTTGGTAATGGGTTTTTCAGCAATTTGTTCTTTAATTGGAGTAAGTGATGCTTGCTTTTTATCAATAAAAGGATTATTAAAGTTTACAAAGATAGATAAACAATATAGAGAATTTTTAAATTATAAAGAGTTAGAAAAACAATATACCTATAATTATAAATTTATAAAAAAGAGTACTAAAACTAATAATGTATTATATGACATAAAATATAGAAATGTATCTAGAAATAAGCCTAAGATTAGAGTAAAAAAAATAAATAATGAGGTTTAAGATGGGTAAGGAAATTTTAGAAATACCATATTATAGAGATGGACAAATAAAAAATTTTTTTGTGAAGGATAACAATATTTTTACAACTTATTATATAAATTCAAAAAAAACTAATACAATTAAGGAAGTTTATACTAAAGAGAATTATGAAACGGTTCAAAAAGAATATTTAACTACATTAGATGAATATTTGAATAATAATATTATTATTTATAATATTGTATCTGGTAAGTATGATAAAGTAAAAAATACTAGAAAAGGAATATGTAGGTTAATGATGGTAGTTGGATTAATATTATTAATTATTCCTTGTATTGGTTCTTTCATGGATAATATGCTTTTAGAATATACAGGAATGATATTATTTAGCCCAGTTGGTGCTTTTATGTATGTTATTTGTGATAATAAATTAAGAGAATATAGAGATATATCTAGTGAGTACGATAAATATAATAGGTTAAAAGATTTGTCTTCTAGTTTAAAAAGACAAAATGAAAAAAATAGCAATCCCAAAATTTATAGTGATCCTAATATTCAATATAATAGATATAATAATTTTGATAGAATTAAAAAGAAGATTAGAAAAAAATAATCTTCTTTTTGCATATTTATATTAATAAAACTCTATATTATATTAGGTGGCTAAATGAAAATAAAAAACAAATTAGATCGTTATTTGATAGATAAAAATTATAAAATTACTTATTTTAAAGATTATATAAATATAGATAACTATATAGAAATAATTGATTTTAGTAGCAGTAGTGTAAAAATTAGACATAATAATGGTATAACAGAAATTATTGGTAATAATTTGGTTGTAAATAAAATGGTAGATTGTGAACTATTAATAACTGGAGAAGTGTACGAAATAAAATTAAAATAACATATTTCTTTTCGTTTAAAATAAAATATACTAGGTGATACTATGATACTTATAAAGAAAATAATGGGACAATTTTATTCAATCTAATATTAATAATGTTTTTCATAGTATCATCGAAGTTAAAATAGAAGGTAAAAATATAAATAATTATTTAAAGAAATTAATAAAAAATAAAATAGAATTGATTGACGTTAGAATAATTAATTATAAAGAAGCTTATATAAAAATATATTATAAAGATTATGCTAAAATAAAAAAAATTAAGTCAATATATGAAATAAAAATTATTAATCGATATGGTAAATTAAAAATCAAAGATTTTTTTAAGAAAAATAGATATATTTTAATTTCTATATTTTTTGGAATAGGAGTAATATATTTTTTGTCAATGATAGTATTTGATATAGAAGTAATACATTCTAATAAAGATATTAGAACCTTAATTACTAATGAATTAAAAAATTATGGAATTCATAAATATATAATAAAAAAAAGTTATAATGAAATTGAAAAAATAGAAGATAAAATATTAGAAAATAATAAAGATAGATTAGAGTGGATAGAAATAACGGAAAATGGTAGTTATTATATAGTAAGAGTTGAAGAGCGAAAAATAAAAAATGACACTAATACTGATTCTAATAATAATATAGTTTCTAAAAAAAATGCTATAATTACAAGTATTATAGCAAATAAGGGAGAAAAAGTAAAAAAAATAAATGATTATGTGAGCGCTGGTGATGTTATCATATCTGGAAGTATAACAAAACCTGATGGTAGTGTTATTATAAGTGGTGCAAGTGGAAAGGTCTGTGGAGAGGTTTGGTATAATGTTAGGGTAGATTATCCATTAGTTTATAAAGAGGAAACTTTAACAGGGAAAGTAGAAGATGTTTTAACTTTAAATATTTTTAATAAAAAATATTATTTCTTTGGAAATAAAACGTTTAAAACATATGATGTTGAATCAAAGACGATTTTAAGTCATAATTTATTACCAATTAATTTAACGTTTGATAAGCAATATGAATTAAATGTAATAGATGAAATTTATTCTGTTGAAGAAGCTATTGATATGGCAATTGAAAAGGCAAAAAAAAAATTACTTAGTAATAGTAATATATTAAATATAAATAAAATAACTATATTAGAAAAAAATATGTATCCTTCTAAAGTGTCTTTAAAATTATTTATCAGTGTTCAAGAAGATATAACTAGTTATGAACCAATAAAAAACGATTCTCTTCTATCACAATGATACCCTTGTGAAGTAATATTTTAAATAAATTTTTCGTGATAAAATATACTATGGGAGGTACTATGAGTGAATTAAGAGGAATAACGGAGTTAAGGGACTACGGAAAAATAAATATAAATATTAAACTAATAATGGATAAATACAAGATATCTATATATCAAATGAGTAAACTAGCTAATTTAAAATACAATACTGTAAAAGCATATTATAACAATGCTCCACTTACTAAAGTTGATTTGGATGTGGTAGCAAAATTATGTTATGTTTTAAATTGCAAAGTTAATGATGTATTAGAATATGTTTATCCATCTAAATAGCACTTCCATAGTGTTTTTTTTATTCCTCCTGATACAAGAATACCATAACTTTTATTTAATGTATGTAAACAAATAGGCTACATTTATAGATTTTTTTTACTTTTTTTAGATAAAAATATTAATTTTGTTGTTTTACTTAACTTTTTATGATAATATAAGTATGGCTTTTCTAAAAACACACGAATATGGATTTAAATATCTAGTGCCTAAAAAAAGGTGATGTTTAAAGAAGATGTATTCGGAGGATAAACGAAGGAGGAAGAAAAAAATGGCAATAGTGTCAATGAATAATTTATTAGAAGCTGGGGTTCATTTTGGTCATCAAACTAAAAGATGGAATCCTAAAATGAAAGAGTATATCTACAACTCTCGTGATGATATATATATTATTGATTTACAAAAAACAGTAGAAAAAATGGAAGAAGCATATAACGCTTTAAACAAAATAGCTAGTGAAGGTGGAAAAGTTCTTTATGTAGGTACTAAGAAACAAGCAGGTGAAGTATGTAAGGAAGAAGCAGAAAGAGCATCAATGTATTACGTAGTAGAACGTTGGCTTGGTGGTACTTTAACTAATTTTAAAACAATTAGAAAAAGGATTAATCGTCTAGAACAAATTGAAAAGATGGAAGCAGATGGTACTTTTGAAAAATTACCTAAAAAAGAAGTAGTAGGTTTGAAGAAAGAATATGCAAAATTAGATAAAAATCTACATGGTATAAGGGAAATGACAAAATTACCTCAAGCAATTATTATTGTAGATTCAACTAAAGAATATAATGCAATTAGAGAGGCAAGAAAATTAGGTATTCCTGTATTTGGAATAATCGATACTAATTGTGATCCTGATATGGTTGATTACGTAATACCAGGAAATGATGATGCTGTAAGGAGTATTAAAGTAGTATTAGGAGCTTTAACAAATGCAATAGTAGAAGCAAATGGTGGTACTATTATTGATTA
This sequence comes from uncultured Bacilli bacterium, assembly GCA_944359705.1. Classification (GTDB taxonomy): domain Bacteria; phylum Bacillota_I; class Bacilli_A; order RF39; family UBA660; genus CALVVX01. Next base: position 11,684 of record CALVSZ010000037.1, read on the forward strand.
TGTTTCAGAAGATGAAACTAAAAAAGCTCAAAAGTTTGAAAAGAAAAATAAAAAAGAAGAAAAAGCAAAAGAAGAGCCAAAAGAAATAACTAAAGTAGAACCTAAATTAGACTTAGAAATTTTAACAGTAAACGAATTACGTGAACTTGCTAAAAAGAAAGAAATTAAAGGTTATTCTAAAATGAAAAAAGAAGAATTAATAGAAGTTTTAAAATAATGTGAGAGGATGGTATATAATGATTAGTGCAGGTATGGTAAAAGAATTAAGAGAAATGACTGGCGCTGGAATGCTTGATTGTAAGAAAGCATTAGAAGCAACTAATGGAAATATAGATGAAGCAGTTAATTGGCTTAGAGAGCAAGGCATTTCAAAAGCTGCAAAGAAACAAACTAGAGTTGCTGCTGAAGGCTTAGCAATGGCTAAAGTTAAGGATAACAAAGCAGTTGTAGTAGAAGTTAATTCAGAGACAGATTTTGTTGCTAGTAATGATGAATTTAAGGAATTAGTTAATGTAATTGCTGATACTGTATTAAATAGTGATGCCAAAGACCTTTCTGATGCTTTAAAATTAGAAGTAAATGGAAAAACTATAGAAGACTTAATCGTTGAAAAAGTTAGCAAAATTGGTGAAAAATTATCATTTAGAAGATTTGAGTTAATAACTAAGGAAGACAACCAAGTATTTGGACCATATTCTCATATGAATGGCAAAATTGTTTCTCTAGTTGTTTTAGAGGGAAATGATAGTGAACTTGCTAAAGAAATTTCAATGCAAGTAGCTGCAATGAACCCAACATATTTAAATAAAGAGGAAGTTCCTTCAGAAATTGTTGAAAAAGAAAGAGCAATTTTAACTGAAACTGCAGAAAATGAGGGATTGGATTCTAATAAAATTCCTATGATTGTTAATGGAAGATTAAATAAATTCTATGAAGAAGTTTGTTTATTAGATCAAAATTTTATTAAAGAAAATAAAATGAAAGTAAGTAAATATGTTGAAAGTAAAAATAGTAAAATCATTAGTTTTGTAAGATATGAAGTTGGTGAAGGAATAGAGAAAAAAGAAGAAAACTTTGCTGATGAAGTAGCAAAACAAATGGGTGCATAAAAACGGGTTAAAGACCTGTTTTTATATTTATATTACGTGTTAGGACAAAAGTCAAAATAAATTTTGACTAACTTACCTCACGGTAAGTTTTTTCTACTTCACAGGAATTCCTATTCCT
>CALVSZ010000038.1 GCA_944359705.1 uncultured Bacilli bacterium
CTTCTTCTTTTTCGCACTTCCCTCAAGTGCAATAATAATATATCACCTATTTACTTTTGTGTCAACACTTTTTTTTAAAAATTCGACATTTTTACAAAATTTATTTGCTATTTACATGAAACTCTATATATTTTATGCATAAATTTGATATTTATTCAGTAATTTCACCCATTTTATCATTTCTTTTTGTAATTTTTACATACATATTATAATATTTTTCTATTGTTTTTTTATCAAAAGGATACTGCTTTAATCTAACCATATCAATTAAATTGCCAAGTTCATATTTCAAAATAAAATCCAATCTATTAGAATAGTGCATTTGCTTTCTGTGATATTTATATTCCATTCTATCTAATATTTTAAAACTACCATTAGGAAAAACTCGCAAATCCAAATCGTAATCAATATATTTTATTACCCTGTCGTCTATCAAAAAAGGTGTTGCTATATTGCAATAAAAATAAATACCATACTCTTTTAACTGACCAATGATATTGAACCACCTATTTTTAAAGAAAAACATAATGGCCGGTTCCTTTGTTTTCCAAACTTTTCCATCGCTGTCAATAACTGTTGTTTTGTTATTTCCAAAAACTATGTAGTCTTCTTTCACATCTAAAACTATAGCTTCATCCCATTGCCTATGCAATCGACCATTATGCTTATAACAATGGATTTCCAGTTTTTCACCAATTTTTAAATCTTTATACATAAAATCACCAAATAACCTTTGTAAAGTATTATACACCATTATTATTTTTTTTACAACCAATAGACTTTTATATGCTATTATGTTAAAATATTTATATATTTAATAATAAAGAGGTGATAATATTAAAATAATTTCATATTTTATAACCGGTTTAATTTTAATGCCTAAAATATTATTTATATTATTAAAAAGTTTTATTCACGGACTAATGTACATTATATTGTTACCTATTAATATTTATAAATTTATACTTCAAAAGAACAAAAACATAATTAATTATTTAATTCTTGGAATGTCACTATCAGTTTATTTTATAACTATTTTTATAGCTACAAGATGGTATGTACAAACTGAAAAGACAAAATATTTAATTAAAGATATTATTGCATCTACTGAAATAGTTAAAAATGATGAAGAAAACATTAATGAAGATATTAACAATGAAGATCCAAACAATTCTAACATTCAAGATAATGGCAATAATAGCAATGAAAATAATAATCAATCTTCAAATAATAACTACACTAACGATTATTGGGATTACATTAACGTACCATATTTAAATATTGATTTTAATACATTAAAAAAAATTAATCCTGATGTTGTAGGATGGTTAAAAGTTGAAAATACAAATGTTAATTATCCTGTTGTTAAATCTAATGATAACTCATATTATTTAAAACATGATTTTAGAAAAAATAGCAATAGTGCCGGCTGGATATTCTTAGATTATCGAAACGATTTAGATAATTTACGTAAAAATTCCATAATTTATGGCCATAATATGATAAATAATACAATGTTTGGGTCTATTCCAGATAATGTTTTATCAAATACATGGTTATCTAATCCCGAAAATCATTTAATAAAACTATCAACTCCAAATTCTAATATGGTATGGAAAATATTTTCAGTATATACCATAGAACCAGAAAGTTATTACATAAAGACTTTATTTAACAATATTGAATATCAACAATTTATAGATACAATTAAATCGCGAAGCATATATAATTTTAATGAAGAAGTTAACATTAATGATAAAATATTAACACTATCTACATGCGATAATAGTGGTAAAAAAAGAGTCGTAGTTCATGCAAAATTAATAAAATTACAGTAAAAAAGCTATCCTTTTGTATGGATAGCTTTTATTTATAATCTTTTATATATTCTTGATATTTTGATTCCATTACAGAATCTGAAAATTTAATACCTGCTTCTTCACGCATTTTTACAAGTACTTTTTGGAACAAATTCTCATCTTCAGCATCCATTTGAGCAGATAACTCTTCTATTATAGTATCCTTTACATCTTCTAGTGCTGGCTTTTCTTTTTGATCTTTTCTATGAATGACATGATAACCATAAGAAGTTTTTACTGGTGTTTTAGAATAACTATTTTCAGATAAATTTCTTAATTCTTCTAAAAAAGGATCTTCTAAATTAGCATTAAATGCAACATATTTCAAATCTTCATAAACAACTTTATCAGAATACTCTTCTTTTACTTCATCAAAAGTTTTTCCATCATTTAATTTAGAAATAATTTCTTCTGCTAATACTTTAGCATCTTCTTCTGTCATATCATCATTTACTTCAACTAATAAGTGTTCAGTATTTATATCACCATAAACATTTTCTTCATAATATTTGTTAATATCATCTTCTGTTATTTGTGCTTTTAAATATTCTTCATAATACAAATTTCTACGATAATCTAATTTTAAAGTTTCATAAAATTCATCTATACTAGAAAACCCATTATTTGATAAGAAAGTTGCTTCATCCCATTGATAATATTGAGAATAAAAATCTAAATAACTTTGAGCTGTTTTTTTCACTTCTTCTGTCATAGTACTATCTTCTTCATACTTTGAATCCAAAATAGCCTTATCAATATAATTAATTACATATGTTATAGGATAAGCGTTCTTCATTTCTTCATATAAATAATCTGCTGTGATATCTTCACCATTAACAGAAACAACAGGTTGTGTACCATCAGACAAAGTAGCAATACGATCTGGCCAAATAATTACTGTAATTAACGCCATTAATAATAAACCACATACAAAACAATATATAGATATTCTATTTTTTTCCAAAAATCCTAAAAATTCATTACTATTTTTATTATTAACATTTACTTTATTTTGAACTTTTTTTACTTTTTCGTTTATACTGCTAGTTTTAGTATTTTCATCTTTATTTTTCTTCATATATAATCCTCTCTTTCGTACATTATATATAATAACAAAAAACTAAAAAAAAAACAACTATTTTAGTTATGAAAAAAATGATAATACTAATTTATTATCATTTTATTAATTATAAGTGAAGTGTTCTTTTATAACCTCTAACTCCATTATAATAAGAAGCCATTTCGTTATATCTATTAACATGTTCACTTATTTTTGATATAACATAAAAATCGTCTACTATACTAGTTTCATTATTTATTTCATCAAGTACATCTTTCATAATGTTAAAATTTCCACCAGTTAAATTATATAAATTTAATAATTTTTCAGAAGTAAGCATTCTACATAAGTTGATGGATACTTTTTTATAATTAAAAAATTTAGATAAAATCATATTTTTTATTGTTTCATAATTAAACATTTTCTTAACATCAACAACGTCATATCCCTTTGGCTTTAATCTTTCAACTTCACTAGGTTGTAAAACTTCTTCGTCCTCAGATGAAACGATTACCTTATCAAAATATCTACCATAATCCATAAATAATTCTTGATAATCTTTATTAGAATAGTATATTTGATCAAACTTATCAACAATTAATATTATTGAATCTTTTTTTAAAGTTATTTTCATTGCATTTATTACTTCATCTAACAAAGTTTTATTTCTATAACTAAACTTTGTTTCATGTAGATAAGGTCTACATGTTGTAAAATTAATAAATTCAACTAATATATTATCAATAAGTTTTTTATAGTAATTTACTACTCTATTATCAGATGTTATACAATCTAGCACGCTCTTTGCTAAGGATAATTGAACATACATACTTTTCTCATCATATGTCAATGGAATATTGAAAAAATCATTAAAATCAAACATAACAACCATAGTCTTATCGTTATTTGTATGATTATAATATTCCTTTAATACAGTTGTTTTTCCTGTACTCTTAGCACCAACTAGTATTGTTTTATCACCAAAACTATCAAATTGTTTCATAGCTTGTTCGTCTAATATTTCACACTTATTCATATAATCCCCTCCTCGTGGAAACGTATTATAACACCTTTTTCAAAAAAAAGCAAATATTTTTTTAAAATAATTCACACATTTTATGAAAATTCCATAAAATAATGTGAAAAGAAAAAAAAGGAGGAATGAAATATGGGAAATCACGGATCATCTGCTGCCATTGTGTTAGTTTTATTTATCTTATTAATAATTATTCTTGGAGCGTGGATTTAATTTTCCAAAAGGAGGTGTTATAATGTCAAATAATTGTTCATCATGCTCAAATACTTGTAGTCAAGGAAATGGTTTTTTAATAATTATTGTTTTATACATATTATTAGCAATTATTCTTGGCTCTTGCTTATTTTAAACTATCTATTTTAGATAGTTTTTATTTTACATTGCTTAAAGTTTGCGTTAATGTATAAAGCCTATTTAAGTTATTATCCCATTTTTTTTCTAATTCCATTAAAAGGATTTTCTTAATATCTTCCTTTTCAGCTTCCCTATCAAAGTAGTCAAAATATATATATTTTAAAATTTTAATATCGTCTATAGCATTTAAAAAATTTTCAATATACTGTTTTTTTTCTATTTCTACCCTACTTAATTTAATATTTACTTGTTGAGTTTTATTTATCTCATACAATAATTTGGTTTCTTCAAGATTTTCAGATTCCTCTAATACTTCCTCTTCTTCATCTAATAACATTGCACTTCTACCTATTAAATTACCAAGTTGATCAAACATTACTCCCATAGCTCTTTGGCCGTTAGTAACAATGCATATAACATTTCCATTAATTTCTTCAGAATATAACGAAAACTTTTTTTTAAAAGTATCTAATACTAGTTTTTCAATTTTAATTTTATTATATAATAACGAAACAAAATCATCATCATTAATCTTAATTAAGGGAATCTTCCTTATATTAATTAAATTGTCGTCATCTTTCCATTCAAAAAACTCATATAATTCTTTGTTAAAATTTAACACAATATCATATATATAATTCATTTTTATAGCCTCCTATTACACTAAACATTAATATTATAATTCCTACTACTATCACATATATTTGACTATTATTAAAAATATAGTTTACATAATTTTCTAAACCATAACCTAAACTAAATAGATTTAATAATAAAATTAAATTAGTTAAACCTACTACAATTAAACCGAACCCTAACAAAAAGAAAAAAATACGTACCATATTATACCTCATTAAATATTATGTAATAAAATATAATATAAATACATATTTAATTAATTACTCAATATATTCTTTATCTTTTATATCAACACTACTAATTGATTCAAATCTTTTAGATATCTTATCAGTAGTTATATGAATATTTTCAACATCTTTATTTACTGTTTCAATACTTCTAGATAATTTATCCCATCTTTCTTTATATCTTGAAAATTCAAGACCTAGTTTATTTAATTCTTCGTGAATAATCGATGTATATTTATCTCTTTCCATATTTTTAAGAAGAACTTGAATTACAGTTAAAGTTGACATTAAAGTAGTGGGAGATGTAATCCATACTCTTTTTCTATTCGCGTAGCTGGTTATATCCATATGATATGCATTAATTTCGGCAAATATAGCTTCTGCTGGTAAAAACATAATCGCTTGATTACTAGTAACTCCCGGTATTATATATTTCATACTAATCGCATCTATATGTTTTTTTACATCAGCTTTAAATTGCTTTTCATAATTTGCTCTTTCTGCTGGAGATATATTTTTATCAACCATTCGTTGATATGCTTCTAAAGGAAATTTAGAGTCTATTGCTACTGTCCCTAATGGTTCTGGAGCAAATAATACAGCATCTGCAATATATTTATTAGGAAAAGTATATTGAAGCTGATATATTCTATCATTTTTTTCTCCAAATATATTAGATAATATATGTTTTAGATTAACTTCTCCAAATATACCTCTACTCTTTTTATCAGTTAAAACACTTTGTAGGGAAACTATATCACCAGATAAAGTTTCTATTTTCTTTTGAGCTTCATCTATCTTCGACAATCTTTCTAATACTGATGTAAATGTTTTATTAGTCTTAGTAAAGTTTTCATCTAGTCTCTCATTTACTTTGTCATTTATCATTGTTAATTTATTTTCTATTTTTTCATTTAATTTTTCAAAATCATTATTCATATTTTGCATTAAAGACATCCTAAATTCTGATAATTCTTTTATTGTAGTATTTTCTAATTTACCTAATCTCTCAGTAATATTAGATTCGTTTACATTTTTAATTATTGATATTATTACTAAAACTATAATTATAACTATTCCAATTATTATTACATAATCCATAAATTCACTTCCTATTTCTTATGTAATTATATAATATATTAATAATTGTAGTCAAGAGAAAACAAGAAAATTAACGAACAATCGTTTATTTGTAATATCCCTCATATCCCCCAATAATATTTTTAGTATTATATCCAAAAGAATTTAATCTTTTGCTAATTTCTGCACTTTGTTTTCCATAATCACAGTATAAATAATATATCTTATTTTTATCTAAATATCTTGAATAATTACTTAACAAATTATAATATGGTATATTTATTGCACCATTAATATGACCTAAACAATAAGAATAATTATCTCGAATGTCTACTATTATTGGATTATTTAATTTTAATACTTCACAAAAAGTAATTCCTTCCATCTAATCACCTCATTATATTTTATAAATATACTAATATAATGAAAGTGTAAATAAACTAAATAACACCATTTTACTAAAAAACTCTAACAGTTTTGTTAGAGTATATTATTTTGTATATGGTATAAATGCCATAAATCTTGCTAATTTAACTTGTTTAGCAACTTCTCTTTGATGCTTAGCACAAGTTCCTGTAAATCTTCTAGGTAACATTTTACCTGAATCATTTATATATTTACTAATAATAGCTACATCTTTATAATTTACAGGCTTTCCAGCACACATATGACAAACTTTTTTTCTTTTCTTACGAAATTCTGCCATTTTTATTTCCTCCTTTTAAAAAGGTAAATCATTATCACTTATCTGGATAGATTCCCCAAAAAGTTCAAACGGATCTTTATCAACATCAACAGTTTCCATTGGTTCATTATTAGAAACGTTATTATTATTACTATTATTATCAAATGGGCTTACAGCACTTTCATAACTATTTGATGAAGGTGCAACTGATGTTGAAGATTTAGAATCTAAAAATTGAACGCTTTGAGCAACTACCTCAGTAACATAAACTTTCTTACCTTCATTATTATCATAATTTCTTGTTTGAATTCTTCCTTCAACCGCAACTTGACTTCCTTTTCTTACATATTTAGCCAAATTTTCTGCTTGTTTATCCCAAACAACGACATTAATAAAATCAGCTTCTCTTTGACCATCTTGATTAGAAAATGGTCTATTAATTGCTACGGAAATTTGGCATACTGCTCTTCCGGTTTGAGTATGTCTAAGCTCAGGATCTCTAGTTAGTCTTCCAACTAATAAAGCTTTATTCATATTTACACCTACTTTTCGATATTTAAAACTAAATGTCTAATAACATTTTCATCTATTCTAGCTAAACGGTCAAATTCTTTAACAGCAGCGTCATCATTAGATTCAATGTTGTATAAGTAGTAAAATCCAGATTTACATTTTTTAATTTCATATGCAAGTTCTTTTTGTCCTAATTCTTTAGATAAAGTTATAGTAGCCTTATTACTAGTCAAGCTTTTCTCTAAAGTTTTAACACTTTCATTTCTTGTATTTTCATCAATGTCTGGTCTTACTATGAACATAATTTCATATTTTTTCATATCCACACCTCCTTTTGGTCTAATGGCCTTATTCAGGCAAGGAGCTTTCCGCTCTGTAAGGTATTATAACAAAAAAAAAGTTTAATGTAAAGAACAATTATACATTAAACCTAAAATGACATATATCCCCATCTTGCATTACATAATCTTTCCCTTCAAGTCGCATTTTTCCACTTTCTCTAACTTTTAACTCGCTTCCACAATCTATTAAATCATTATAACTCATAACTTCTGCTCTAATAAATCCTCTTTCAAAATCAGTATGAATTATTCCTGCACATTCAGGTGCTTTCATACCCTTTTTAAAAGTCCATGCTCTAACCTCATCAGATCCAACCGTAAAATAAGTAGCAAGCCCAAGAAGACTATAAGTCTTTTTTATCAATTGATCTAAACCACTTTCTTTTATACCTAATTCTTCTAAAAATATTACTCGTTCTTGTTCTTCTAATTCAGCTAGTTCACTTTCTATTTTAGCAGAAATCATTACCACTTCACTTTTTTCTTTATTAGCATACTCTTTAACTAAATCTACATATTTATTGCCACCATTATGTATATCTAATTCATTTACATTTGCAACATAAATAATTGGTTTAGCAGTAATTAAGTTAAAAGATGAAATCATTTTTAGTTCTTCTTCGTCAAAGCCCAATTTTCTAACAGGTATGTTTTTAACTAAACTATTTCTTATTTTTTCCATTACTTCTAATTCTTTTAAATCATCTTTATTTTTTGTAGTTTTTGCCTTCTTTTCTATTTTAGTTATTCTATTTTCCACTATTTCCAAGTCTGACATAACAAGTTCAATATTTATAACTTCTATATCTCTAATTGGATCAACACTACCATCGACATGTATTACATTATTATCATCGAAACATCTTACTACTTCCACAACAGCATCTACTTCTCTTATATGAGATAAAAATTTATTACCAAGTCCTTCGCCAGTAGAAGCACCTTTAACTAAACCAGCAATATCCGTAAATTCATAAGTAGTAGGAATTGTCCTTTCTGGATTATACATTTTTACTAGTTCATCAATTCTTTTATCGGGTACTAGAACCATTCCTACATTAGGATCTATTGTAGCAAAAGGATAATTAGCCGCTAAAATTTTTTGTTTTGTAATTGCGTTAAATAAAGTTGATTTTCCTACATTAGGAAGACCTACAATTCCTGCAGTTAAACTCATAGTATTCCTTCTTTCATAATAAATATTATATATACTTTTATAATTAAAGTAAAGTAAAAATAAAAGAAGCATTATAGTAAAGTAAAAACATTAATGATTGACTTTTATAAAAAAAGACAATAAAATTAAAATATAATTTATTAGTAAAAAATAGACAAAAATTAATTAAATTTATTATTAATCATGATTGGAGGATAAAATGAATATAATTTTCTATTTTTGGGGTTTGGTTTTTGCAATTATAATTATTCTTTTATCATATTTATATTGGGAAAACAATTATAAAAAGAAAAGCATTAATATATCATATAAAAAATACAACGAATACATAAAAAATAAGTACGTTTATTTTTGTTACAATGATGACAATTTTATTTTGGCTAATCAACCTAAAAAAATTATTACTATTAAAAATGATATTTTAAGATATGATAATACATCTATACAATTAGATTTAATTAAAGAAATAAGATACACATATTTGTACCCATTTAAATTAAATCGATACTTATTTGAAGATATTAAAGTCTATATTTATTTAAAAAATGGAGAAGTAATTAATTTAATTCCACCGAGAAATATGGAAATTTGGTATAAAATATCTTTTGTATTAGTTGTTAGTATGATAATTAATAATTATGTTCAAAATAAATTTAATTTATTAACTCATCTAAATAAATTAAAAGTTAAATAAAAAAATGTAGGTATTAATAGATTTATTATTATTTACCTACACTTTTTTTATTAGATATTATATTTTATAACATAACTCCTATACCTGGTCCTATAGGTATACCAATTATATAAAATCCTATTACAATTAAAAACCATACTAATATAAATGCTACTGTGTAAGGAACCATAAGCATCATTCCATCAGTTATACTTACTGTATCATCCTTACGCTTATTATATATTTCAATAAAACCTATTAAAATAACAAAATACGTAAATAAAGGAGTAATCCCTAATACTGAACTATTCGCAGCTCTAAATACCGCTGAAGCATATTCTGGAGTTAATGAACTTTGCATAAATAAAGGAACCATAACCGGAGCAAATATTGCCCATTTAGTACCAAATGCAGGTACAAAAATTGTACTTATCATAACAATAATAAAACTAACTATTACAAGTAAAATTCCTGATAATTGAAAACTTTCTAAAATTTCTGCCAAGGATGCTACTATAAATACACCAATATTAGTTTCTTTAAAAATTAAACAAAATTGAGCTGCAAAAAATATTAAGACTAATATTGATGAAATTTCTTTTAAATAATAATTCATTGCGTCTACTATATCACGATTATTTTTTATAGTTTTAACTCTAAAACCATATATTAATCCAGAAACTACTAAAATTGCCGAAAATATAAATACAACTCCTTGTCTAAAATATGAATTAGATCCAAATAACTGTTCAACATAATTAGAATCTTTTAAATATAAAAGCAAACCTGAAAATGGTAAATTAGGAGTAATACAATATATTAAAATTAATACAAGAATTAATGAAACAAGTAAAGAAAGTATAACACCTTTTTTCTCTTTTACAGTTACTATGTCATGTAGTGAAGGTTCTTCATCATCAAAAGTATATTTTCCAAGTTTAGGAATTATATATCTTTCGGTAATAAACATACCAACATAAGATAATATCAAAGTACTAATTATAATAAATATTAAATTGCCATTTAAACTAATTTTATATGTTGAATCCAATATTGATGTAGAATTACCTGCATAATTAGTTAAGACACTGTCTAGATAGTTAACTACTAGTCCTGCTCCATATCCAAAAGAAACTCCTGCAAAAGCAGAACATATACCAGCAGATGGATGTCTTCCTAGATTCATAAATAAAATTGCAGCTAAAGGAATTAGTATTACGTATCCTACCTCGCTAAACATAGATGATACTATACCTAAAAATACCACTATAAAAGTAAAAGTTTTTTTAGAAATCTTTTTAGATAACATTTTAAATAACGAATTTAAAAAACCAGATTTATAAGCTACGCCTACTCCTAAAAGTCCAATAATAATATTGCCAAGCGGAGCAAAATTTATAAAATTAGATAACATATTACTAATTAAATATTGAAGTCCAGTTCGATTAAACAGATTATTTATAGTTACTATTTGGTTAGAAACATCTCCAGTAATTGCATTTACACTACTATAATGTGCTTCTAAATTAAGTATGTTTCCTACACTACTAACAATCATAACTATTAATGTAGATATTAAGAAAACCCATGCTGGGTGTAATTTAAATAATCTTTTCTTTCTACTCATATTTTATCACCTTTTTAATCTTTTTATTAAAGTCTATTCTACTTAACATAATACTTCGTCCACATTTTAAACATTTAATTTTAATATCTGCACCCAATCTTGTAATCTGCCACTCATTTCCACCACAAGGATGCTCTTTTTTCATCAACACTATACTACCCAAAGTATAATCTAAAGCCATGTTAATCACCACTATAATTATAACAAATGGACTGATAAATTACAATAATTTATTTACTGTAAAAAAATTTCTTAATTGTAAACAAAAGAACAAATAGACATTAAAAATCCATTTGTTCTTTTTCCTAAATAATATAAGTTAAATAAAAATATTATTCTTTTTTCGTTTCAGGTAGTGTATCATCTAAAGATATTAAATCCATATTTATTACATTTTGTTTTTTAAACATTGTATATAATAATGGTGCAACAATAAGGCAAAATAAACTTATCTATAGGGCATTTTGAATTGGTGGATAATAAAAAGAAATAAATAAAGATATTCCTATTACAAATGAAAATACTATATTTAATAGAAATATATGGCAATCTTTAGTTATGCATTCAAGTGTTTTAAATTTTTGAATAACGGCCATAACAATAATACTTACAGTAGTCGCATGCATTAAACAGTTTATCATTTCCGTAGTAATGAGTGTATCCATATTGATGCCTCCTTACTATTGTATATGCGTGCTTTATAAATAATGTAATTATTTTTAACTATCTTCTGAATTATCTAATTTTTTATAATAATTATATCTATTTATTGCCCATTGTTTCTGATTTTCTAAAATATTGTCAGCTTCACTAGGATTTACTTTCTTTAAATTAGCATATCTATTTTCCGTCATTAAGAAATCATTATATTTATCAAAATCAACATTTTTACTATTTAAGATAAATTTATTATCAACAGGGCTATATCTAAAAGTTAAAAAGTATCCACAAGTTCCTGCTAGTTTAGCATTATCTAAACTATGTTCCATGCCTAATTTTATTCCATGCTCAATGCAAGGAGAATAAGCAATAATAATAGATGGTCCATTATAATCGTTTGCTTCTTTTAATACTTTTAAATAATGTTCTGGATCATATCCCATATTGACTGATGCTACATACACATGTGGATAGCACATAGCAATTCT
>CALVSZ010000039.1 GCA_944359705.1 uncultured Bacilli bacterium
TTGTGTTGTGTTGTGTTGTGTTGTGTTGTGTTGTGTTGTGTTCATATTTTTTCTCCTTTCAAAGCCGCGGGAGTTTTTTTCCTCCCACGGCTTATTTTTATCTAACTTGCCCTATTTCAATATTAATGTATAAGGACTACCAAACGTTCCATTACCCCCGGCTATATAGACATTAGAAGTTAGATAAAAAGTAGGACGCGCGCCGTAGCCGCGATAGGCACTCCCAGTGTAGTTGACGAAGCCAATGATGTGCACGTAAAACGCGTTGGACGAATTATTGCTTTGTGGTGTTATCGTCCACTCATATCCCTTATATAACCAGTTTTGGTTTCCATAGTATTGTGATGAACCTGCCTCAGTACTTGTACTATTATAGTATCCACTTGCATACATATAGTCTGATACATACATTAATCCTATCTTAGCAGTAGTACTTGTTGCATACGCCCCTGAATTTGCACTTGTACATCCTGAATATTGTCCTCTTTCACATAAGTAAAAATTTTGTTTCGATAAACCACTACCCGAGTATCCATATAAATACCATGTCGCATCTTCTATATAGTTTTGTAAACTTGAATCGATTCCATATCCTACAATATCACTGCAATCATTAGTGCGGTGATTATTATTATTATTATAATATGTCCAAGTACTACAGTTACCATAATTATTAGAAGTATCACTCTTATTATAGAAATAGTCATTTAATAAAACGTTTAAGTTAGCTTTTACTGTCGTAGTGCCTCCTGTCCAGTCATTACCATAATTAGAATATGTTCCACTATCAGCAGGATTATTATAAGCGCCATAAGCACTTGAATTAAGAAGATTAGCACTTATTAACTTAACTAAGTATTCTCCATTTCCTTCACTATCTACTACTCCATGTGAGTTATCATCAAAAACACCAATTATTCTATACATATCATTATTAAATTTAACATAGTTATTAACATTAGCACCTATATATCTATAATCATGATATTTAGTCTCTCCTGTAGTTTCATCGGTATAAGAGTTTGTAGCAAATATTCCACTAGCATTTGCATCCCAAGTATCACCACTACTTAAATTAATAATTTTATTCGCAGCATTTTCCATTTCTCCTACTGATACTTCTAGGGTAGCACTAAAGCTTTTACCCATCATAGATATTGGGTTTTCCATATTACCATCTATATATATTATAAATTTAAAATAAGTAGTACCTACACTTGCTAAATCATTTTCTAATATAGACATTGGTCCATTACTTTTATCTTTAAAATTTCCACTCTTTACTTCATTAAAATTATTATTATCTGAAGAAGATAATAATACATATTTAAAACTTTCTTCTTTTAATTCATTAGGTAGATTAGTTATATTTAAACTAATATTAGTATATAGTTCTACTTCTGCTTTATTTCTAAAAGAAAAAGTAGTTATTTCTCCGTCATTTAAGTAATTTAGTACTGGTCCAATATTCTCTACATTAATATCATTACCTTCATCAAATTTAACATCTGCAAGGTCTCCAATAGTAAGTATTAAGTTAGTATCATTAGGACTACTCCATGTAAACCAAGCATAAGTAGTAATAGATGCTACTGCTATTATAGATAGTATTAACCCTAATATTATAGTATTATTTTTTTTCATACTATCATCCTTTCTTAATCAAATAATCTATCTAAATCTCCTTCACAGTAGCCTTCCCCTACTTTTTCTCCTTCTACATAATCTTTACCCATAACCCCGCAACTAGCTTTAGTAACAGCATCTTTTAAGTATCCTCCAAATATCTTAACTAGTGCTATTGCAAGCACTGTTATTAAAGATATAATTAAAATATACTCTACTAAAGTTTGACCTTTATTATTTAATTTCTTAAACATTACTTAACGCTCCTTTACTATATATAATTATATAATTAAATTCTACCTAAAGTCAATTTAATTATGTAATTTATTAAACCATTTTGTTATTAAATATATTACATTTAAGTTTCTCTCATAATTTTTTATAAAAAAAAGCACTTGGTCTTCTAAAAAGTTCCTTTATCAAGTATTTTCTATCTTTAAACAAAAAAAGAAAGAAAATATTTACAACCATAAGGAAAAAATGTTATAATGTCCTTATGAAAGGTTTTGATGTTTTATGGATTTTAAAAATAAGATTATTGAACTTGCTGAAAAAAATAATGGTTATATTAGAACGAGAGAAGTTATCAACAATGATATTCCTAAAAAGTATTTAAAAGATTTGGTTGATGAAAATAAATTGCAAAAACTAAGTAGAGGTTTATATATGCAAAAAGACTATTTTGAAGATGAGTATTTTATTTTTCAAGCAACTAATAGTGATGCCATTTTTTCATTAGAAACAGCACTTTATTTGCATGGTTATAGTGATAGAGTTCCTACTATTTATAATATAACAGTACCAAGAAATTATGGTGGAAATTTAAGAAAAAATAAAAATATAGATTTATTATATGTAAAACCTGAATTTCACCAAATGGGAATTATTGAGATAGAATCACCAATGGGACAAAAAATTAAAGTATATGATTTAGAAAAAACGATTTGTGATATTATTAAGTTTAAAAATAAAATAGATCCTGAAATCTTTTCTAAAGCCTTAAAACAATATACAAAATCAAAAGAAAAAAATCTTAATAAATTAATTTATTATGCTAGACAACTTAATGTAGAAGAAGAAATTAGAAAATATTTGGAGGTAATGTTATAATGAATACTGATAGATTAAAAAGTATAATCTCATAAATATAATATCATTTTAAAAGGTGGTTTATTGTTATCTTCAATTATTGGTGAAGATATGAGAACAACAAATTGATAAATATTAAGATATAATGAATTTTTTTAAAAATATGGTACAATAATTTATATAAAAACTTGGTAAAGGAGGTATTTCAAATGAACGAAATTAGTTATAATAAAGTAGAAGATGAAAAAAATAGAGAAATAAAACAATTATATTGGGACATTGCTTTTGGTCTTCAAGAAGTAGATGAATTAAAGCCTTCTAAGTATATGATAAAATTATCTGAAGAGCATATAAATGGTCTAAAAACATACTTGCAAGTTCAAGAAGAAATAACTTCTTATTATAAGAAAAATAAAGATAATCATGATGATGACAATGAAGAAGAAGCAGATGAAGTATCTACTTAATAATGTTTTTTGAAAATTTGTTATTAGATAAAAATAACGAATTAAATAATGATGATTTAAAAATATAAAATAAACTAGAGATTATTCCCTAGTTTATTTATTTTTATTAAGCAATTCTTAAATAAGAAAATCTTCCATCATTTGTTTCTGATATAAATATATATTTATAATTAGCGTCATCATCTATTACACCATCACTATTTAGAAAATTAATATATTCTTTTAAATCAGAAGATATACTTTCAATACTTTCTAGATAGTCTGAATTATATCTAGTTAAATAGAAACGTTTAAAACTATAGTTTTCTATCATCTTATTTATAAAAGCATCTATTTTATTAGAAGGAGTACCTATTTCCTTAAATTCTACATATCTATTAGTATTATTAATTCCACTTATATAACTATTAAATACCATTTCATCAATAAAATAATCTGATATTGTTTTTAGGGCATATACACTATCAGCATCATAATAAGTACTTCTTATTTCATATGCTTTATATACTCTAGCAAATCCTGCATACAAACTAACAAGAGTTACAATTATTACACTTGCAGATATAATAACTTCTGCTAACATAAATCCTTTATTATTTAAATTCATCTTATCACTCTTTTCATCTTATATAAATAATATAAAATATAAACATAATAATTAGCATTACTACTAAATAAATTATACCTGGAATAATATCCTTCTTAAATTTTTTCATTCCCTTTTTTCTGTCTATATTATCATTAAAATTATTAATAGTTATTAATTCATATTTTATATTAATATTATTAAATATATTTAACAATTCTTCTCCTACTTCTTTTATTAAAGTACTTTCTACACATTTATTATTTATATAAAACTTTATTTCATAAACACAATATATAGTATCAGGCAAACCTCTATTGAAAGTTAACAAAAAAGTATTTTGCCACTTAGATATATTAAATGTTTTAGGATTAATTACTTTCTTCCCCTGATTAATAACTATTTTATTAATCTCTTTTATGGGAATTATTATTAATTCATTATTAATTATAAATATAAATTCTTTATTAATATAAATATGATCACAGTATGCATTATTAGGACTTTGATATATAAAATTATCACTACATTTTTCTATTATTTGGATATTTTCTAAATTATCTATTCCCAAGTATTTAATTAAAGATTTATGATTAATAATTCTTTTAATAAAATAAATTAAAGCTATGAATCCTAATAATATACTAAGAACTAACATTGATAATATTGTATAAGGCATTTTAGTATATATAATTAATAATACTGCTATTAAAATAAGTATCGTAAAAGTAATTATATAGTAAATATGATTTCTTTTACTCTTACTTATTAAATTCTTTATATTCATATCATCACACCCTATTATAAGTATAATATAAATATTTATATTTTTCTAGTACTATATTAATTTTTTAAATTTCCAATTGATACAACATATACTCCATCTTCACGTACATATGATAATTCTGATCCCGTTAATACAAGTAAAAACGCTGGTTCACCACTTTTCTCTAAATCTACTTTTTCTCTAAATTTCTTTAAAGATTGTGCGGCCTCTTCTATTTGTTTAGCTCCTAGTTTTACTTCAATTGCTCCCCATTTACCATTTTCACATCGAAGAATAAAATCAATTTCAAAGTCTTTATTATCTCTATAATAAAATAAGTCTGCTCCTAATGAATCAGCGTATACTCTTAAATCACGGTAACACATATTTTCAAAAATAAAACCAGTAAAATTTAAATCATTTATCAAGTCTTCTTTAGTTAAGCCAAGAGAAGCTACTACAATTGATGGATCAGCTAATTCAATTTTAGGATTTGTTCTTAATTGTGTTGAAGACCTTAAATTCAAATTAGTTGCAGGCACATATTCTAAGACGAATAATTTTTCTAAAGTTGTCAAATAATCATCTACAGTCGGTCTTGATAATTCTTCTCTAAAAATTGTTGAAACATCATTTATTATTGTTTTTTTATTTGTGGCTGTTGAAATATTTCTACTTATACTTTTTAGCAGTGCTTCCATTTTTATTTTGTCTCTTTGAATACCATCTATCAATTTTACATCTTCTTCAAATACACTTCGAACATATTCTTTAGCCACTTTAAATTTATTATCACCACTTATATTTAACGTTTCTGGCCATCCCCCACGAATCATAATATTTATAATATCATCTATATTAAGATTAGAAACTGCTGATATATCTTTACCACTAATAATATCTTTTAAAGAAACCTTTCCATCAGAATCTCCTGATTCATATAAAGACATAGTACGCATAAGTAGTTTAGAAATTCGTCCGGTTCCGGTGTGCATAATACCATTTTCAACAGGTTTAGCAGAACCAGTTAATATATATTGTCCTTTTAATCCTGTTTTATCAACATCAGTCCTAATAGAATCCCATATAACAGGATACATTTGCCATTCATCAAATAATCTAGGTTTTTCACCTTCTAAAAATAGTGAAGGTTTAGTATCGCTTATATTATCATATTGAATTTTCTTATCAGGATCTTGAAGTTCAATTAAGCTTTTACAAAATTGTTTAGCAGTAGTAGATTTACCACACCATTTTAATCCTTCTATCACTACAGCACCCATATATTCTAATTTATTTTTTAAAATATCATCTACAATTCTTGGTAAATATTTTTTCATAACAACACCTCTTACATAATATTATACACGATAATATTTAAAATAGGAAATGTTTTTTTACATTTTGTACTATTTTCATTTTACATTTTGTACCATTTTTGTTTTACATTTTGTACCAATTTATAATTAAATTTTTTAGCAATTTCTATTGACAATTGCTAAAATAATGTTATAATTATATCGTAGTATGAAAGGAGGGATTTGTATGAATGGACAAAATCCTTATGAAGAAAATTTACAAAATGTATTAGAAAAATATGGAAGAGATATTACTAAGAATGCTAAAGATGGAAAAATTGATCCAGTAATTGGAAGAGATGATGAAATTAGAAGTATTACTAGAATATTATCTCGTAAAACGAAAAATAATCCCGTATTAATTGGAGAGCCTGGTGTTGGTAAGACTGCCATTATTGAAGGTCTTGCTATGCGTATTGTTAAAGGGGATGTTCCAAATAGCTTAAAAGATAAAACGATATGGGAACTTGATATGGGCGCCTTAATCGCTGGTGCTAAATATCGTGGTGAATTTGAAGAAAGATTAAAAGCTGTTTTAAAAGAAGTAAAAGAATCTGATGGAAATATTATTATGTTTATAGATGAGATTCATATGATTGTAGGCGCTGGTGCTCTAGAAGGCGCAATGGATGCTGGTAATATGCTAAAACCAATGTTAGCAAGAGGAGAAATTCATTGCATTGGTGCTACTACTTTAAACGAATATCGTAAATATATCGAAAAAGATGGGGCACTAGAAAGACGTTTTCAAAAAATATTAGTAACCGAACCTACGGTAATAGATACAATTACTATTCTTCGTGGTTTAAAGCAAAGATTAGAAGTATATCATGGTGTTAATATTAAAGATAGAGCACTAGTAGCCGCAGCTACATTATCTGATAGATATATTACAAGTAGATTTTTACCTGATAAAGCAATTGATTTAATTGATGAAGCTTGTGCCACTATTAAAGTTCAAATGGAATCTGTTCCTACAGAAATTGATACTTTAACTAGAGAAATAATGCAAAAAGAAATTGAAAAGCAAGCTTTGAAGAAAGAAAAAGATGATATATCTAAAAACAGAATAATTGAACTTGATAAAGAAATATCCACTTTAAAAAGTCAAGAACAAGATTTAAGAAAACGTTGGAACGATGAGAAGGACGTAAATACAAAAATTAGTAAAAAGAAAGAAGAAATTGAAAAAGCAAAATATGAATTAGAAGTTGCAGAGAATAATTATGACTTAGAGAGCGCTGCTAGACTAAGACATGGTACTATTCCTAAATTAGAACGTGAACTAGAAGAATTAAATAAAATAAATAAGTCAGAAATATTAAGTGATACCGTTGACGAAGACGATATTGCCAAAATTATTTCTAAATGGACAAATATTCCTGTTAGCAAACTAGTAGGAAGTGAAAAAGATAAATTATTACATCTAGAAGATAATATGAAGAAAAGAGTTATGGGACAAGATGATGCTATTAAGCTTGTAAGTGATGCTATTATCCGTGCAAGAGCTGGTATTAAAGACCCAAATAGACCAATTGGATCATTTATATTCTTAGGTCCAACTGGTGTTGGTAAAACAGAAGTAGCAAGAACTCTAGCATATGAATTATTTGATGACGAGAAACATATGATTAGAATTGATATGAGTGAATATATGGAACCTCATTCAGTAGCAAGATTAATTGGTTCTCCTCCAGGATACGTTGGATATGATGATGGCGGACAACTTACTGAAGCAGTAAGAAGAAATCCATATTCTATTGTTTTATTTGATGAAATAGAAAAAGCTCATAAAGATGTCTTTAATATTTTACTTCAAATACTAGATGATGGCAGAATTACTGATTCTCAAGGAAGAACTGTTGACTTTAAAAATACTATTATTATAATGACTTCTAACTTAGGTAGTGAATATATTCTAGAGAATAATAGTAATGCCCACGAATTAGTTATGAATGAATTAAGGCATACTTTTAAACCAGAATTTATTAATCGTATTGATGAAATAATTATATTTAAATCTTTATCTAAAGAAGTAGTTAATGATATATTAAATAAATTAATTAAAGACTTAGAAAACAGATTAAAAGATAAAAATATTACTATTAATCTTACTCCAAAAGCAAAAGAATATATTATTAATAATTCTTATGATGAGAGATATGGAGCTAGACCAATAAAAAGATATTTATCTAAAAATATTGAAACATTAATTGCTAATAACATTATTTCTGATAATATTAATTTTGGAGATAAATTAACTATTGATGTTGATAATGATACATTTTGTATTAAAAAGTAAAACTTACCTATTATTGGTAAGTCTTTTTTATACCTAAAAAAGAAACTTAAGCCTTTTTAGCATCAAATTTCTTTCTTGCTTCCGTATTTAATATTTGTTTTCTAAGTCTTATTGATTCTGGAGTTATTTCTACTAATTCATCACTATTTATATAATCTAGGCAATACTCTAAAGTAATTGGTCTAGGTCTTTTTAATACTACTGTATGATCTGATCCTGCTGCTCTAGTATTTGTAAGTTGTTTTCCTTTAACAACATTAACTGCTAAATCATTTTCACGATTACATTCTCCTACTATCATACCTTCATATACTTCAGTACCTGGTTCAATAAACATAACTCCTCTATCTTCTAGATTACCAATACTATAAGCTGTTGCTTTCCCGTTTTCCATAGAAACTAAAACGCCAAGTTTTCTTTCACCAATATGTAATCCTTGTACTGGTAAATATTCTTTAAATGTATGATTTATGATTCCATATCCTTTTGTCATAGTCATAAAGTCAGTAGTAAAACCTATTAACCCTCTAGAAGGAATTGTATAATTTAATCTAACTAAGTTATTTACATTAGTCATATTATCCATATTAGCGCCTCTTAATCCTAATGCTTCTATTACTGGACCAACAGACTCTTCTGGAACTTCTATTTGCACGTCTTCATATGGTTCATATTTAACTCCATCAATCTCTTTAATTATAACTTCTGGCTTAGATACTTGAAGTTCATATCCTTCTCTTCGCATATTTTCTATTAATATAGATAAATGTAATTCTCCACGACCAGATACTGTCCATGATTCATTACCTGATTGTTCTACCCTTAAACTTACATCTTTTTGCGTTTCTTTAAATAATCTTTCCCCTATTTTAGATGCAGTAATAAACTTTCCTTCACGTCCTGCAAATGGACTATTATTAGTCATAAAAGTCATTTTTAATGTAGGTTCATCAATCCTAAGAATAGGAAGAGCATCTTCTTTACCAATCTCACATACAGTCTCTCCAACCGAAATATCAGAAAGGCCTGCAATTGCAATTATATCTCCAGCTTTTGCACTTTCTATTTCAATTCTCTTAAGTCCTAAAAATCCAAATAACTTTTGAATTCTAAATTGTTTTTTACTACCATCTAATCTTACACATGATACCATTTCATTTACTTTTATTTCACCTGATTTAACAAGTCCAATACCTATTCTTCCAACATAATCATTGTAATCTAGTAGAGCTGGTTGAAATTGTAATGGTTTATCTATATTTACTTTAGGTTCTGGAATTTCTGATATAATTAATTTAAATATATCATCATAACTTTCTTGTTGTGTATTAATATCAGAATCTAGACTAGCTGTACCATTTAATGCAGATACATATGCTACTTTAAAATCTAATTGTTCATCTGTAGCACCTAACTCAATAAACAAATCAATTACTTCATCTAATACTTTATCTACTCTAGCTGTTGGTTTATCTACTTTATTAATTACAACAATTGGTTTAACATGTGCTTCTAATGCTTTTTTTAGAACAAATCTTGTCTGTGGCATTGTTCCTTCATAAGCGTCTACTAAAAGCATAACACCATCAACCATATTCATAATTCTTTCTACTTCACCACCAAAATCAGCATGCCCTGGAGTATCTAATATATTAATACGGTATCCGTCATAATTAATTGCAGTTGTTTTTGCAAGAATCGTAATTCCTCTTTCTCTTTCAATATCGTTAGAGTCCATTACTCTATCTTCTACTGTTTCGTTTTCTCTAAATGTTCCAGATTTTTTTAATAATTGATCTACAAATGTAGTTTTTCCATGGTCTACATGAGCAATAATAGCAATATTTCTAATATTCATAAAAGTTCACCTCTTTTTTTCACACCGATTAATTATACCACAAATATTTAAATTTGTTAAATTTTTTTAAAATAAAGAAAAAATGCTACTTTTTTAGCATTCTTTTATTTAAATAACTTTTTTCACTATATAATGTTTTTCCTAATTTAAATATATGCTTCTTATTTTTATACATCTTATTTATATTATTTATAATAACTTTTTTCTTATAATTAAATTCATATAAGTATCTTTCTAAAATAAATTTATTATATATATATTTAACATTTTTAAAGTATATATATGTATTATTTATAAATAAAGAAATAATCATTATATAACTATAATTAAGTTTAAAAAACAATAATAAAATTATACATATAAATGATATAGAGATAGTAATATATAGAGATAATTTAAAAGGTAATATTTTCGATAATAATAAATTTAATATTTTAAATCCATCTAATGGATATAGAGGTAATAAATTAAATATTAAAATAGAATAATGATACATCGTATATAAATTAAAGATATTATGACTAATTATATTACTCTTAAATAAAATTACTATAATACTATAAAAAAAAGTTTGAAAAACAATTCCCATTATAGCAATTAACAAGTCTTCATTTATATCTCTATTTACTTTACTAGATATTTTTATATTTCCACCATATGGATATATAATTATTTTTTTAATTTCTACCTTATACATAAAGAACATAAAGATATGACCTAATTCATGAACTAATATTATTGTAGTAAACGCTAACAAATTATAAAAGTATCCAGTTAAGACAAATCCTAAAGCTATTATTATATATGTATAATGGAATTCTATCTTAGTTAAGATACTCTTCATAATTTAAAATATTTCCACCTTTTGAATACACTAAATATAAAGTTTCATCAATGGTTTCTCCTATAAAACTACCTTCTTCTATATAATCATATAAATTTATATTACTAGTAGAAATATTCCCATACCAAATATCAACACCATCCATACCCTGAATAATTACAACATTACCATAATGTTCTTTTTCGCCTTTAAAAACAACAATACCACTTTCAATTGAAGGTATCAAATAATTATTATCAACCTTTAATTTTACCCCATCATAATATCTTGATTTTTCATAATATGTTAAATTTTCATTAAATACAGGTTTAGTGTCTAAAACATATTTATCTAAGAAAGAAACTCCACCCAAATATTTAGAATAAAACTGTTTTACTTGTGTAAAAGAAAAATTATCTAAATATATTTTTTTATAAATAATATCACGATAATCATTATTATATTTACAAATAGTTGCTAATATTAAAAATAATGATGCCACAGCTAAAGACCTTAGAGCAAAACTTTTAATTTTATTCATTATCTTTACTTTTACATCATTATTTTCTTTTTTACTATATTTTTTTAATATTTCCTCTTTTGTCATAAGTTCCACCTATTAAAAAATATGACACAAAACAAAAGTTATTCTTGATAATCACAACTGCTACATTTTATTTTATCTTTTTTTTCTACCAATACTGAATTACATTTAGGGCATCTTCTATCTATTGGTTTATCCCAAGTTGCAAAATCACATTTAGGATAATTAGAACAACCATAAAATATTTTACCCTTCTTAGTTTTCTTTTCTACTACCTTACCATCACACTTAGGGCAATCCATAATTTCTACTACTTCACGTTCTTCTTTATTATTCTTTATATACTTACATTCAGGATAATTAGAACATGCAACAAATTTACCATATTTACTTTGTTTAATAACAAGTGGACTACCACAATTTGGGCACATTTCTCCTGTTTCTTCAGGAGCTTTCTTTTCCATATTTTTAAAAGCATCTTTAACTTTAGGTTCAAATTCATTATAAAATCTTGTTAATAAATCTTCACTTTCTAAATTACCTTCGGCTATTTTGTCCAAATCATCTTCCATCTCTTTAGTATATTTTACATTAATTATATCTTTAAAACATTCTTGTAATTTATCTGTTGTTTCAATTCCAATATCTGTTGGAACAAATTTTTTATCAACGACATTCACATAACCTCTTTCTGATAAAATTCCAACCGTTGTAGCATATGTAGAAGGTCTACCTATACCTAATTCTTCCATTTCTTTAATTAACTTACTTTCGGTATATCTACTTGGAGGTTTAGTCGTATGAGATGAGTATTCGATAGAATTAGAAGTGATTAAATTATCTTTATATTTTTCAAAATCAGGTAAAATTTTATCCTCAGAATCTTCATATTCATTATATACTTTTAAATATCCATCAAATATTAATACTTGACCGGTTGTTTTAAATTTATAATCATTATTA
>CALVSZ010000040.1 GCA_944359705.1 uncultured Bacilli bacterium
CACTTTCGTTCGCCCTTGATTTTTTTCTAATTAACTTCTTTTTTTATGATGTCTACCGATTGGGGTTCACATCAGTTGCTTATTCTTTTTGATTATAAGGGGGAAGATAGTTATGAATGAACAATTAGAAGATTATTTAAAAATTAATGATTTATTAAATGAAATAAGTACTCATGAAAAAGAATTATCTAGATTAAAACAGGAGTTGGAAAAAAGAAGGGTATTATTAGAAAAATGTACTACTTTTCCTTTAAACGAAATACTTCCTTTAATTAAAACTTTAATTAATAAAATTACAGGGTATCAATATAATATTCAAATAGGTAAGATTAAATATGAACACGGTTATATTTTTAAATATTATTTGTCAAAGTTTAAAAATAAAATAGATTGTGATAGTGATTTGTTTTATGATGGACTTAGTAATGGTAATATAATTTTAATTGGACATATAAAAAGTAAAGTTGCTCCAATATATCTTAGTTTATCTAGCAAGAAAAAAGAAGTTTTGCAATTAAATCAAGGAATGGGTAGCGAATATTTAAGTTATATTTTAGTTTTTTTAAATAATATTTCTTTAAGTAAAATTTTAGAACTCAAAGATAAGAGTAATAGGGATATTTTGGAAGAAACAGTATCATTTTTTGTGTCAGAAACCCAAAAAGAAAAAAGATTAAATAAATAGGTTAGGAGGTCATATGAAAGCATTAATTACTGGGGCATCTTCTGGGATGGGAAGAGATATGGCAAAATACTTAGCTAAATTAGGGTTTGATTTAGTGGTGGTATCAAGAGATAGAAAAAAACTAGAAGATACTTATAAAGATGAAAAAGTAAAAGTAAAAATTATTGATATGGATTTAACTAAAACTGATAATTGTATCAAATTACATGAAATGTTAAAAAAAGATAATATTGATATATTAATTAATAATGCTGGTTTTGGTGATGCTGGTAAGTTCACCGATACTAATTTAGATAAGGAATTAGAAATGATTGATTTAAATATTAAATCATATCATATTTTAATGAAATTATTTTTAACTGACTTTGTAAAAAGAGATTATGGAAAAATCCTTAATGTAGCATCCATCGCGGGATTTATGTATGGACCATATATGTCTACTTATTATGCTACTAAAAATTATGTTGTTAGTTTGACATTAGGAATAATTAGAGAATTGAAAAAGGATAAATCTAAAGTAAAAATATCTTTATTTTGCCCTGGACCTGTTAAAACAAATTTTAATAATGTGGCTAATGTAAAATTTAATATAGGTTCAATTGATAGTGCGTATGCAAGTAAGTATGCAATTGATAAAATGTTAAAAGGTAAAGAAATTATAGTGCCACCTAATATGAAAATGGTAAGATTTTTTGTACATTTTCTTCCTTATAAATTAATGATATTTATTAATTCTTATGTACAAGAAAGGAAAATAAAATAGGAATAGATATATATATTTTTATTAATTTATATTCATTTTTGATTCAATAATAGTAGAGGTAAACTTATACTTTACTACTTAGTATAATAAACAAATAATGAAAGAATAATTGAACAATAATATATTATTAATGAGAAAAGTAAATTTATTTATGCTTTTCTTTTATTTATGTTATAATATATATACTTTTATATGGAATTTGTAAAATATGAATAAAAAAGTCATTTGTTTATGATTATTTACGTTGTTAGAACTGTTTGATAAAAATATTAAAATATAATAAAATTCATAAGGAGGTAAAAAAAGTGTTAGATAGTTGTAGACTATGTCCTAGGAATTGTGGGGTTAATAGAAATAATAATGAATTGGGATATTGTGGTGCTGGCAATCAAATGGTTATTGGTAAATATTATTTACATAAGTGGGAAGAGCCTTGTATATCAGGTAATGTTGGATCTGGAACAATATTTTTTTCATATTGTAATTTAAGGTGTATATTTTGTCAAAACTATGAAATTAGTTCTTTACATAAAGGAAAGATAATTTCTGTTAATGATTTTAAAAATATATGTTTAGAATTACAAACTATGGGAGCTTTAAATATAAATTTAGTAACGCCAACACATTATGTTCCATTAATTATTGAGGGACTTAAACAAGCAAAAAAAGAAGGATTAACTATTCCTATAATTTATAATACAAGTTCTTATGAAAATGTAGAAACTATTAAATCATTAAATGGATTAATTGATGTTTATTTACCTGATTTAAAGTATTATAGAAATGAATATGGAATAAAGTATTCTAATTGTTGTGATTATTTTAAATATGCAAGTGAGGCAATTAATGAAATGTATAAGCAGGTAGGTAAGTGTCAATTTGATAATATTGGAAATATAAAAAGAGGGGTTATAGTAAGACATTTAATGCTACCTGACAATATTGATGATAGTAAAGAAATTATTAAGTGTTTATATAACAAATATAAAGACGATATTTATATTAGTATTATGAATCAGTATACACCACTCAGAATTTTAAAATATGATAACTTAAATAGAAAAGTAAGTGATAAGGAGTATAATGAATTAATAGATTATGCTTATGATTTAGGGGTTAGAAATGCTTATGTTCAAGATGGTGAGACTCAATTAGAAAGTTTTATACCCAATTTTGATTTACATTAATTAGTGTAAATATCTTGCATAAAAATTGTATCCAATATATAATAAAAAAAAGGTAGGATGATTTTATGGACAAGAAAGTTAATAAACAAAGAGACGATTATTTAACGTGGGATGAATTTTTTATGGGAGTATCTAAATTAGCAGCTATGCGAAGTAAGGATCCTTCTACTCAAGTAGGGGCATGTATTGTAGGCAGTGATAATAGAATTTTATCAATCGGTTATAATGGTACTCCGAATGGTATAGATGATGATGTGTTTCCATGGGACCGCGAAGGTAATCCTCTTGAAACAAAGTATTTATATGTTTGTCATGCTGAAATGAATGCAATTTTAAATTATAGAGGAAGCAGAAAAGATCTTGAAAATGCTAAAATATATGTAGATTTATTTCCATGTAATGAATGTGCTAAATTAATTATTCAAGCTGGAATAAGAGAAGTGATTTATTTGTGTGATAAATATGCGGAAACAGATGGTGTAATTGCGTCTAAAAAAATGTTTGATAAAGTGGGAGTAAAATATAAAATGTTAAAGCGCACAAAAGAACAAATTACGTTAAACTTAAAATAAAGAAAACTATTGATTAATTTAATAGTCATTTGCTATAATAATAAGTGATATAGGAAAGGTGAAAAAATGAATACATATAAAGTTACAGTACATAGTGAGGAAGAAACAATTGAACTTGCTGAGAATATTGAATCAGAAAAGTTTCCTAATATGGTAATATGTTTGAATGGAGATTTAGGGAGTGGAAAAACTGTTTTTGCTAAAGCATTTGGTCATGCAATGGGAATAGATGATGTAACTTCTCCAACATTTAACATTATAAAAGAGTATAATGGAGAATTACCACTTTATCATATGGATGTATATCGTGTAGAAGGAAATGTTGATAATTTAGGGTTAAACGAATATTTTGAAAAAGGCGGAGTTACTATTATAGAATGGTCTGATATGATTGAACAATATTTACCTAAAGAAAGATTAGAAATAGAATTTAAAATGATTGGTGAAAATTCAAGAATTTTGCTTATTAGGGCTTATGGTGAAGAGTATATTAATATATGTGAGAGGGTATTATGAGAACTTTGTTTATAGATACATCTTCTAGTGATGTATCTATTGCTATTGTAGAAAATGAAAAAATTATAAGTAAAATAATAAAAAACATTCCCAATCAGCACTCTATATATGCAGTAAAATTTGTGAATGATGTGTTGGAAAACGCTCAAATTGATGCTAAAGATATTGACAACATTATGGTAGTAAATGGACCGGGATCTTTTACTGGTATAAGAATTGGATTAACTATTGCTAAAATATATGGTTATTTATTAAAAAAAGATATAATAACAGTATCTTCTTTAAGGGCAATGGCCCTTAGTAGTGATGCCAAAATAGTTATTCCTGTAATAGACGCTCATCATGATAATTATTATTATGGTGTATATGATATGTTTGATAATATTATTTTAAAAGATAATTTTAATAATAAAGATGAATTATTAAAACAAATAAGCAAGTATGAAGATGCTGATATTGTGAGTAATGAAGAATTTGATAATGGTGATATAAAAGCTCGTAAAATAGAATATGATATTGTTAATATAATTAATCATTATAAATATGAATTGCCATCTAATCCACATTTTATTGTTCCAAATTATCTGAAATTACCTCAAGCATTAGAAGGAAAACATGATTAAAGAAATTGAAAAGATTGAAGATAATCCATTTTCTAGATATTTGGAATATTATATGGATAATAAAAAAATAGGTTATTTAAGATATGCCCTTATATATGACAGGATGGAAATTGAAGATTTATATGTTGAAGAATCTTATAGAAATCAAAAAATAGGCTCTAAATTAATGAGTTATTTAGTAAGTGTTGCGATCAGTTATCATGTTGTAAATATTACTTTAGAAGTTAGAATTAGTAATGAAATTGCAAGGAGTTTGTATAAAAAGTTTGGCTTTAGAGAGGTTGCTTTAAGAAAATTTTATTATGGTGATGAAGATGGTATATTAATGGAAAAGCAGGTGATGTAATGAAAGATATTATTTGTTTAGCAATTGAGACTAGTTGCGATGAAACAAGTATGAGTTTAATAAAAAATGGAAGTGAAGAGATAGCGACTGTTGTATTTACACAAATTGATATTCATAAAAAGTTTGGTGGTGTAGTTCCAGAAATTGCTAGTAGAAGTCATATTGAAAGTATAACGATTGTTTTAGACGAATTATTAGAAAAGTCGAAAATGAAAATTGAAGATATTGATATAATTGGTGTTACATATGGACCTGGACTTATTGGATCTTTACTAATAGGTTTACAAGCCGCAAAAACAATTGCTATGATAACTAAAAAGCCATTAATACCAGTTCACCATATAGCTGGTCATATATATGCTAATAATTTAGAAAATAGATTGAAATTTCCTCTTATTGCATTAGTAGTTAGTGGAGGACATACAGAACTTATATATATGGAGGAAGATTATTCTTTTAAAAAAATTGGAGGAACTCTTGATGATGCTGTTGGGGAAGCATATGATAAAGTAGCAAAAATATTGGGACTTGACTATCCTGGAGGTCCAATAGTAGATGCATTATCAATAAAAGGCAATGATACTTATGATTTACCTTATCCACTAGATGATAAATCATATAATTTTAGCTTTAGTGGTATTAAAAGCGCCGTAGTTAATATTGTTCATAACGAAAAGCAAAGAAAAAAAGAAATTAGAGTGGAAGATATGTGTACTTCTTTTCAAAATCGAGTTGTAGAAGTTATAACTAAGAAAACTATGAGGGCAGTTAAAGAATATAAAGTTAAGAACTTAATAATTGCCGGTGGCGTTGCTGCAAATAATGGACTTAGGAATAGATTTGCTATTTTGTGTAAACAGGATAAAGTGAACCTATCAATCCCTAAAATTAAATACTGCACTGATAATGCTGCGATGATTGGAGCAGCAGCATATTATGCATACAAAAAAGGAGTTATAGCAGATTTAGAACTTAATGCTATGGCAACAGATACATTATATAAATATTAATATATAATGTTTTTTTTTAGTATAAATTCGCATAATTTTGAAAAAAATAATAAAAAGGTATTGCACTAAACAATAAAATGTTGTATACTAAAGAAGTCTTAAGAAAAAAGTGTTGCCTAATTAGCTCAGTCGGTAGAGCACTCGGCTGTTAACCGATAGGTCGTAGGTTCGAGTCCTACATTAGGCGCCATTAAGATTTTAAAACTCCTATATAGGAGTTTTTCTTTTTTATATCTATTAAATATATTTTTTTTTTGATATAATAATTATTGTTAGAAAGATGTGATAATAATATGAAAAAAATAGTTTTAGTAGATGGTAATAATCTATTATTTAGAAGTTATTATGCAACTGCATATTCAGGCAATTTTATGCGAAATGCTGATGGGTTTCCGACTAATGGACTATATGGATTTGTAAATATGATAAATAAAATAATTAGTGAAGAAAACCCTGAATATATGGTAGTGGCCTTTGATATAGGGAAAACTTTTAGACACGAAAAATATAGTGAATATAAAGGTGGAAGAGATGAGACTCCTAACGATTTAAAGGTGCAGTTTCCTTATGCTAAAAAGATACTTAGTGCAATGGGAATAATGTACTTAGAAAAAGAAGGATATGAAGCAGACGATATTATTGGTACTATAGCTTCTGAAGTGGATAAAAATGATGAATTTATTGGGCTTATTGTAAGTAGTGATAAAGATTTATTACAATTAATATCTAACGATATAGAAGTAAAACTATTAAAAACAAAGGATTATATTCGTATGAATCATGATACTTTTGTGGAAACTTATGGAATTGAACCTATTAGAATGATAGATTTAAAAGGATTAATGGGAGATTCTTCTGATAATATTCCAGGTGTTAAAGGTATTGGAGAAAAAACGGCACTTAAATTATTACAAGAATATGGTACTGTTGAAAATTTGTATAATAATATAGATAAACTAAAAGGAGCTACAAAAGTTAAACTTGAGGAAGGGAGAAAAAGCGCTTTTGATAGCAAGGAAATAGCTACAATTTATAGAAAGGTGCCATTAGAGATAAAGTTAGAGGACACTAAATATCTAAAAAATATTTCTCAAGAATTAATAGATATATATAATTATTTGGGTTTTTATTCTTTTTTAAAAAAAATAGATTTACCTAAAAAGGATAATAGGGAAATTGAAGTTAAAATAATAAATAACGTAGATGATTTGAAAATTGATAAACCTGTTGCGGTATATTTAGATATAGATAATGACAATTATCACAATGCTAATATTATTGGAATGGGTGTTTATAATGATGAAATTTCTTATTATATACCATATAATTTATTGAAAAAGAATCCTTCTTTTTTGATAAATATTGAAAAGTATACATATGATGCAAAAAAAACATATGTTAGTTTAATAGAACACAATATAAAAGTAGATAAGTTAGTATTTGATACTATGGTAAGTGCTTATTTACTTAATTATAATTTAAAGGATGATATAGCATATTTAGCTAATGAACTGGAATTTAATATTCCTTTTACTGATAAAAAAGATGCTTATGATGTTAATTTAGAACTTAATATAATTGCTGAGAGAAGCGTAATGAAAGCAAAATTTATTTATGATACAAGAGAAAAATTTATAAAAGATATGGAGAGAGAAGAAGTTTTTAATTTATATAACCAAATAGAACTTCCACTTTCTATAACATTAGGGAATATGGAAATTGAAGGAATAAGAGTAGATAAAAATGTTTTGTTATCAATGAAGGATGATATAAAAGTAAAATTAGATTTATTAACTCAAAATATATATAATTTAGCGGGATGTGAATTTAATATATCATCTCCTAAACAATTAGGGGAAGTATTATTTGATAAGTTACATTTACCATATGGTAAGAAAAATAAAACAGGATATTCTACAGATGTAAATGTTTTAAATAAATTAAAAGGGGATTATCCTATTGTTGATTTAATACTTGAACATAGATCTTTATCTAAATTAAATAGTACTTATGTAGAAGGTATATTAAATGCTGTGAGTAATGATGGAAAAATTCATACAATATATACTCAGACAATAACAAGGACAGGAAGATTATCGTCAATAGAACCTAATTTGCAAAATATACCTGTTCGTAATGAATATGGCAGATTAATAAGAAAAGCTTTTATTCCTGAAGCTAATAGTAAAATAATGTCTTCGGATTATTCTCAAATCGAGCTTAGAATATTTGCTCATTTATCGCAAAATGAAAAATTAATTGATGCTTTTAATAATAATATGGATATACATACTAAAACAGCAATGGATATTTTTCACGTTTCTAAAGAGGAAGTTACTAAAGATATGCGAAGGCATGCTAAAGCAGTTAATTTTGGTATACTTTATGGTATAAGCAGTTTTGGACTTGCAGAGGACTTGGGGATACCTGTAAGTGAAGCCAAAAAATTTATGGATAAATATTTTGAAGCTTATCCTGGAATAAAAGAATTTATGAAAAAATTAATTGAAGAAGCTACAACCAAGGGGTATGCATTAACAATAATGAATAGAAAAAGAGTTATAGAGGAGTTAACAAATCCCAATTATATTATTAAAAATATGGGGCAAAGGATGGCTCTTAATACACCAATTCAAGGAAGTAGTGCAGACATTTTAAAAAAAGCAATGGTGGAAATAGAAAATGAATTTCAAAAATTAAAATTAAAAAGTAAAATGTTATTACAAGTACATGATGAACTTATATTTAATGTTTTAGATAATGAACAAGAAACTGTTATAAAAGTAGTTTCCAATATTATGGAAAATACATATAAAATAAGTGTACCATTAGTCGTAGATATTAATTTTGGCGCAAATTGGTATGAAGCAAAATAGGGGTGATATAGTGAACAAAATAACCAAAACTCTACTTGTAAGTGTATTTGTTAATGTTGGATTAGTTATATGCAAATTAATAATTGGGTTTTTAGGTAGTTCTAAGGCATTAATTGCTAATGCTATACATTCATTAACTGATCTAATTACTGACGGTATTGCGATTATTGGAAACAATTTTTCAATGCGACCAGCTGATTCTAAGCACCCATATGGATATGGACAAATAGAATATGTTACCAACATAATTGTGGGATTAGTAATTTTAATATTAGGAATTAGTCAAATTATTAATGCTTTTTCTGGTGATATAGATATTCCTAGCAATATAATAATTTATACTAGTGTTATAGCTATTGTAGTAAAATATACTTTAGCTAAGTATATTACTATTAAAGGTAAAGAGTATAAAAGTGGTATATTAATAGTATCCGGTTTTGAATCAAAAGCAGATGCTCTTACAACTTTATTTGTTATTATATCTTCTTTATTATCAAAATTAACTGTCTATAATGATTTATACAAATACTCAGATAATGTTTGTACATTTGTTATTGGAATTTATATTTCTTATATATCTTTAAAAATATTAAAAGAAAATGCATTTGATTTAATTGATAAAGTTGAAGATAATCAGGAATTAATAAATAAAATAAAAAAGAAAATACTTAAAAATGAGGAAATAAAAGATATCACTAGTTTATCTTTAATTAAATATGGGACTTATTATACTGCAAATTTAGAAATAGCTCTTAATAAAAATATAAAATTAAAAGATATTAAAGAAATAAATAAGAGATTGGAAAAACAATTAGTAAATAGAAGAACTAGAATATCATATTTAGTACTTAGTACTACTGTGTATGAAGGAAGTGAATAATATGCCAGAACTACCTGAAGTAGAAACAGTAAAAGAAACACTTAAATTAAAATTAATTGATAAAAAGATAAAAGATGTTAAAATTTATTATGATGGAATAATTGCTTATCCAGAAATAAAAGAATTTTCTAAACAAATAAAAAATTTACCTATTAAGGATATAAATAGAAGAGGTAAATGGTTGATGTTTGATTTAGACAAATATTATTTGTTATCGCATTTAAGAATGGAAGGAAAATATTTTTTTAAAAACAAAGGTGATAAACTAGATAATCACGAACATGTGGTTTTTTCTTTAGACAGCAATGAAGAGTTAAGATATAGGGACACCAGAAAATTTGGGAAAATGTATTTAATAAAAAAAGAAGATATTAATAACGTTGGGCCAATCAAGGACTTAGGTTTAGAACCATGGGACACTAATTTAACTAAAGAATATCTTAAAGATAAATATAAAACAAAAAAATTGCCAATAAAGACAGTACTTCTTGATCAAAGTATTATTGTAGGTATCGGTAATATATATGCTGATGAAATATTGTTTTTATCTAAGTTAAATCCTTTAATTAAGTGCTGTGATTTGAATGATGATGATTTAGAAAATATAATTAAATATACAAAAGAAGTATTAGAAAAAGCAATTAAATTAGGTGGAACAACAATAAGAACTTACACTTCAGTAGATGGAGTACATGGTAGATTTCAAAATGAATTATTAGTTCATGGTAAAGATAATGATTCATGCCCGGCTTGTGGACAAGCAATAAAAAAAATAAGGGTTGGAGGAAGAGGAACTTATTATTGCTCTAACTGTCAAAAGGATATATATGAAAAGTAATTATATAATTGATAAGCATATTGAAAAACTATATAAATATGGTTATACTGATTTTTTACTACCAAATGAATTCTTACAAGTAAAAAATAAGTTAAAGAAAACAGAATATAATGTATATAAACCATATATTGATAGTGAGAAAGTAATACTTTATAGAAAGGTAAAACCAGAAATAGTATTGTACAAAATTATTTGTAGTGAAACTTTAAGACATCAAGATATATTAGGAACGTTATTTTCTCTTAATTTAAGTATATATGTATATGGAGATATTGTTATTGATGATGGTAATTATTATTTATTTGTTTTGCCGGTAATTTCTAAATATTTAGAAAGCAATTTAATCAATATTAGAAATGTTCCTATAACTTTAGAAAAGGAAGATTTATCTGTTATTGCAAATTATCAAAGAAAATATGAGAAGATAGAAATTCAAGTTTCAAGCCTTAGAATTGATGTTATTTTATCTAAAATAACACGATTATCAAGGAATTCAATTAATGAAAAAATAAAAAGTAATGAAATATATTTAAATTATAATATTTTAACTAATAATTCTTATATTATTAAAGAAAATGATATTTTTAGTATAAAAAAATATGGTAAATATAAATACAATAATGTAGTTAATATAACTAAAAAAGGCAATTTTATTATAGCTATTGATAAATATATATGAAATTCAAATATTGGTAATAAAAAAAACTCTCCATAATAATAGAAAGTGGAGAGATTTTATTATTAGTCTCAAAATATAATATAAAGAAATATGCCTTTGTATTTTACTTATTTTTACACAGGTTAAAAAAGTTTAATATGGAGTTTAATTATTTTATATTAATACATATATAATGACAAAAAAAGAACTTTTATAAGTTCCTTTTACTATGGTAATATACTTTATGAACATACATATTATATTTAATATACCTTACTTTTTTCTACTCTTATTATGGGCCTAATCCCCCATATATAATCAACGTCTGGGTTGCTTTTTATAAATTCGTTTCCAGCACTTATAGAACCACGACTTGAATCAATGACAAATGGGTTGCTATTTTTACTATCAGTAATTAACCAATATCCTCCATCCCAATAATCCTTATTGTCTCCATTAGCATAGATGCACCATGGAACTTCCGTATATTCGATATTTCCATTTTCATTTTTTTCCGTTCCTAAAATTATTGCTATATCATCAATTTCTGGTAATCTAACTGAAACTTTCCAAGTGTCAGTTAATTCTTTTAAGTATTCATTAATAGTGATTGGACCTTCTTTAAAGTTTCCACTTTCGTTGTATGCTACAGTTTCTCCTATGTTTTTATTTAATATAAGTTCTATAGTTGAATCGTCATTTAAATCGCTAGGTATTTTATACCATGTCATACATTGATTATCACTAATATTACAAGTCTTATCTTCAATTGGATTATAAAAAATTATTTCATTGCAAATGTCATCAATATTCTCATCTTTTATATTGTCATCGTTATTTTCGTTTTCATTTATTTCTACTTCATTGCCTTTTAATAAGACTTCTTTATATAATATAAAAACGCCTTCAGCAACTGTTGTTATAATGAAGATAACTAGTAATATAATTAAAATTCTATCTTTTTTCATTTTCCCGCTCCTTCTTATTAATATTATAACTCTTTTTTTTGTAATTTCAATGTTTGTTAAATTAAATTTTTTAATATTTCTATGCCTGTAGTTAATAATCAATATTGTCATAAAAATAAGTAACTTTTATTAAATAAAAGTGTCACATCACAAACTAAAGGT
>CALVSZ010000041.1 GCA_944359705.1 uncultured Bacilli bacterium
AGATTACATAACTTAGCTAAGACAATAAGTAGATTAGGATATATCGCATCATTCTTGGTATTTATATCATATTTATTTTCTAAAATAGTTATTGATAATAATTTTAATATTAATTTAATTGTAAATACTATTAGTAATTTTAATACTATGTTTAATTATATATTAAATGCTATAACTCTTAGTGTTGCCATAATCGTAGTGGCAGTTCCAGAACCTTGTTTCCTTTATGGATGACGAAATTATTATAATTAATAACAAAACCATCAAGATATCAACAATTGTTGTTGATGTTTTTTTATTTCTCTTCGCTATGTACTAGAATTTGCGTGATGGAATAAAATGTGGTACAATATATTTAAGAGTAGAGTGTAATAAGATAAACTATATAAATTTGAGAAAGGAGGATTGTAAGATTATTTATATAAGTTTATAATGGTTAAGAAAGGAATATTATTATGAAAAATAAAAAAATAGAAATTATAACTATAATAGCTTTATTAGTAGTTATAATTATATGTGTAGTGTTTGTAATCTTACAAAAAACAGAAATTTCTTCATATAAAGAAGATGTTGATTCGTACAAAGAAAAAGTTAGTACATTAGAAAAACAATTAGAGAATAAGCAAAATGAAGAATCACGAGAATATGATTGTAGTTTTACACGAACATATAGAGTGATAGATAGTATAGATTATCCTTTGGCATCAGATGGGTTATCTTATATTGTTGTAGATGATTATCAAGGCTATGTTCCATTTGTTGTTGCGATTCCATCATCTATAGATAATTTAGAAACATATAAATATTATGAATTTACCTATCATTTGAAAGGAAAGGGATTAATAAATAATTTTAAGCAACTAAATTCTTATTTAATTTCTTCATTATTTAATAAATATCATGGTAATCCTTCATCAGGAACAGTATATGTTGAATTAGATATTGTTGAAACATCAAAAAAAGGTGTTGAACAAATACAAGAAAACATATGTAAATAATAATTGAAAATAGAGTAATTTAAAGTAATATTTATCTTTATATTACTCTTTTTATTATGAATTTAAGTTAATAAAAAAACAACCCTGTACTAGCAGTTGCCTTATTATATCTCATAATTCTTTATTAGTCATTTTATGTAGTTTTTCATAACTGCTTGAAATGACTAACTGAAAATCCTTATCGCTATAGTCTTTTTGTAAGTCCACAACAACTTCTATAATGTTTTTTAGCATTTCCATATCTTTAGTAGTAATTATAAATGTTATTTTATCATTTTCATTTATTTTTTTCTTTATACTTTTTATAGATTTAATGTCATTAACTTTAACTGTGACATTTTTTTTATTATTTGTTAACATTTTTCACATCTTTTTTTTAAGGTTTTGCTACAAATTTCAATTACTGTTTAAGCTATAAATAAAAATTTAATTAATTAAAACTATTGGATTGAAAATGTTTTTTATATTGAGGAACATTTTTTATATGTTTATAAAAACTACAATTTTTACAATCTTTAATTTTAATAGCATTACATTTAATTTTTGAAATACGTGCAAAACAATCTAATTTGTCATTATTTTTATTTGCTACTATTGTATTTTTCATCATTTCTTTTTTTATCACTATATAGCTTTTCATTTTCTTTAATGGCAAATAAAATAATATCTAATCCATTATCTATAGTAGTTTCATAAAATGAATTATTATATTGAGTTAGATGCCAATAAAATTGTTCGTTTTTATGTATAAGACTTACTACATATTCATTTCTT
The DNA here is from genome assembly GCA_944359705.1 of uncultured Bacilli bacterium. Taxonomy (GTDB): domain Bacteria; phylum Bacillota_I; class Bacilli_A; order RF39; family UBA660; genus CALVVX01. The sequence continues at coordinate 1,773 of CALVSZ010000041.1, forward strand.
TTATAAGTTATTAATAAATTAAAAGTATATAAATCATAATGAATAGAGAATCCATCTTTAATATATTGATTAAATTTATCTTTATTTTCAATTAATTTATCTAACTCTTTAAGCATCATTCTAGGTATATCTAACATAATAGCCACTTTAAATGATTTTTAGCCAATTTAAAGATAATATTGCCTCCTTTCTTTTAAATTATTAAAAGGATTAGCACAAATCAACTTGACAATTTAGGTTGTGGTTATAGTTTAAATAAAATCGTATCATATTAAGTGTAGGTGATACGATGAAGTTAAAAACCATTTTAGGTAAAAATGTTAAATATCATCGTTATAGAAAGAACTTTACACAAGAACAATTAGCAGAGATATTGGATGTTAGTTCTAATTATATTGGTCGCTTGGAACGGGGGCAACATAGTCCATCTCTTGATAAAATTGAGAAAATTGCTAAATGTCTTGGAGTTAAAGAATTTGAACTATTCTTGGAACGTGATGATTATGACAACTTACCGAATAGAGTTAATTTAACTAATCCAAAGAAATAACAATGATACTTTGCTATTTCTTTTTTTATTATAACACAATTTTTAACTTTTTTTGTAAATTTCTTACGTACATTAGTCAAAAACATCATTTTGTGTACACTTAATGAGAAAATTATTGTAGGTGATATTTATATGTATGTTAATAACATTAAAAGATTAAGAAATGAAAAAGAATTAACACAAGATCAGATATCAAAAATATTAAAATGTAGTCGATCAACATACAATAATTGGGAACGTGGTATTGTAATGATACCTATTGATATAGCAGACCAATTATCTATGTTTTATAAAGTTGATTTATCTTTTATTTTAGGGCTAAACAAAAAACTAGAATATAATTTAAATATAAAAAAAATGAATTATAATAAAGTGTTAAAGAATTTATGTAAACTAAAAGAAAAAAATAAAAATACTTATGATGAAATTGCTTCATATTTAAAATGTACAGGTGCTACTTGTCAAAGATATTTTAAAGGTAAAATTAAAATACCTATTGATAGACTTATTTTATTGTCTGAACTATATGAGATAGATATAGATGAATTATGTGGGAAAAAATAAAAAGTTAATTACCATTTTAAGTAAATAGATTATTTTATTTAATTTCTTATACGACTATCAAAATGTTAGTTTTTAGTTATATTTTGTTAAACTTTATTAAATATTGTAGAAATTATGGATCTTGGAGAATATTAATTAAGGAGGATAACGATGATTAAAGTTATTGCATTTGATTTAGTTGGAGTTTTAGTGACAGAAAGAGAAATCAATTTAACGGAAGAAGAAGATAGATTAGAAAGAATGTTTGGAAATAATATCAATGATTCTGACTATTTAATAGAAGCAAGAAAAATAATTGAAAAAGATTCAATTTTAATGAGAACAACTGAAGAGTTAATCAATAAATTATATAAAGTAAAAGATGAGTTATTATTTAAGAAAATAAAAGAAAAATATAATAATGTAAAAATTATTATAGCAACTAATCATGTTTCATTTGTTAGAAATTTTATAGGTGAAGCATTTGGTGTAGATTATTTAGATGATGTTTTAATCTCTGCAGAAATTCATAAAGTTAAACCTAATCAAGATTTTTATACCTATATTCTAAATAAGTTTAATTTAAACCCTAAAGAATTATTATTTTTAGATGATAATGTTGATAATGTTAATGGTGCTAAAAACATGGGTATAAATGTTATTAAGGTAAATAAAGAGACAAATTTATTTAGTGAAATATCTAATTTTTTAAACAATAATTAGAAATAAATAAAACTAGTAATCAAAAATTATGAATACTAGTTTTTTTTACATTTATAATAGGTATTATTTAACTTTAATAATTAATACAAGAATGAAGTTGTTATTAAATATAATTTTTTTGTATAAAAGAATTGTGGAGATTTTTTGTTAAAAGAATATAAAATATAATGAGGAGAATATCAAAAAAATAAAAAATATGATTTTTTGGTTTAAAAGGTTGTTTAGTTAATTTTTAGAAATTCATAAAGACTTAGGATTATTAATGCAGTTAAAAGTATTAACACATGAATGTGCTTATTCAGTAGCAAAATATTTAGGATTAAATACAAATGATTGTTCTTTACCTTATTTTATATTCATGGAGTAAAGAAAAAGATTTTAAAGAATTTGATTATTCATTTAATACTATTGTGAATTATTCTAAAAGAATAATAAATAATTTTGAGAAATTTTACAACAGAGATTTAGAATTATCTAATAATGAAAAGAGTTGTGTTAGTGCATGAAAATTTCAAAGTTAAAATGGAAATGAATATAGATTCTATGAGATGAAATTATGGGATAAATATTTCAATAAATAAAAATATATTTAAAACATTGAAATTGTAATTTAGAAAGTGGGGTTAAAAGATAGAATTTAATTGTCGAATTAAAAGAAATTTTATAAAATTATTAATAATTAAAAAAATAAGTTCATATACTTCGCTAGAGGTGATAGGATGAATGAATTTAAGGTAAACACATTTTATAAAAATGATGGATATACATTTCAAATGCTTATGAACGAACTTTTTTTAAATTTTATAAAAAATAATATAGATGCGACTTGTAATGATTACAATAAAGAGTTAATATATTATTGATGGTTTTGTTATAACAAGAGGAGGAATAATGAATAACGTTATAACAAAAGATTATAAAGTCGCTATCTATATTCGTTTATCAAGAGAAGATGAAAAACAAGGTGAAAGTGAAAGTATAACCAATCAAAGAGAGTTTTTAAAAAGTTGGGTAAGAGAACAAGGTTATGAAATAAGTGATATATATGTAGACGATGGATTTTCAGGAACTAATTTTAATAGACCATCTTTTCAAAGAATGCTTAATGATATTGAAACTGGAAAAATCAATATGGTTGTGACAAAAGATATGTCAAGATTAGGTAGAGATTATATTGGTACTGGAGAGTTTATAGAAAAATATTTTCCTGCAAAAAAAGTTAGATATGTTGCAGTAACTGACGGAATTGATACAGAATATGATTCATCAGGAAATGATATGGCACCATTTAAAGCAGTTTTTAACGATATGTATGCTAAAGATATTTCAAAGAAAATTAGAGTAGCATTACGAACAAAACAAAAACAAGGTTTATGGGTTGGGGGATGTCCACCACTTGGTTATATGATTGATCCTAATGATAAAAATCATCTTGTACCTGATCCTGAAGAAGATTATATTGTTAAAAAAATATTTTCTTTGGCATTAGAGGGAAAAACTCCTTATCAGATTAGATTGATATTAACTGAAGAAAATATTCCTACTAGGGCAATGATTAAAGGTAAAGTCAATAACCGTATTAATCATGCAATAGAATCAAAAAGTGGAATATGGAATCAAAAAACTATTAAAGGTATTTTAACTAATGAGTTATATACTGGAAATATGGTGCAAAATCGCAGAAGTAAAGTTAATTATAAAATTAAGAAAGTAGTTAATAATCGTAAAGAAGATTGGATTATAGTAGAAAATACACACGAGGCACTTGTTAGTAAAAATGATTTTCAAACAGTTGGGAAGATGTTGCCTAAAACATCAATAAGATGTGAAAAGAAAATATATAGACTTTTGGATGGGATATTGTTTTGCTATGAATGTAAACATAGACTTGGTATTTGTAATCCTAGAAAAAGTGATGGTAGAACTTATACGGTATGTAATTATTATAGAATGAATTCTAAATATAATGTCTGCACATCTCATGGTTTTAATTACGATTATTTAGAACAAGTTGTAATAAATACAATTAAAAATATCGCTTTAAATTATTTAAACGAACAAGAATTACTAAAAGAAGCAAGTAAACTAAAATTTGAAAATCCTATAGAAAAAATAAAACATGAACTTAATATGTTAAAAGAGAAACAAGAAAATAAAATTAGTAATCTTGATAAAATATATATGGATAAAATAGAAAATAAAATAAATGAAGATATGTATAATAGGATTAGTGCAAAATTATATAAGGAAATCGATGATATAAAATTAGAAATAAGTGAAAAAGAAAAATATATAGAAGAAAACAATAACACTGAACAAGAAATAGATTATAAAAATTTATTAGAAGAGTTTATAAGTATGAAAGAACCAAGTAGAGAGATGATTTTAAGATTAGTAGATAGAATAGATGTTCATGCTGATAAACAATTGGATATTTACTTCAATTTTAAGGAATTGAATAATTTTTAACCCTTTTCGTTATCCATACGACATACAAGGAGAAGGACTACCAATGATGATAACCTTAATATTATCTTCTAATATGAAACGAATGCTTAAAAATAATGTTTTAGTAAGAAAATTAGTAGGAATAGAAACTGCAGGTAGTTTAAATATTTTATTCACAGATAAAACCGGTACTATTACTAAAGGAAATTTAGAAGTAATAGGTATAAAATTAGGAAACGGTATAGAATTTAATAATATTATTGAATTAAATAAATATGCAAATTATAAAGAACATATTGTAAATGGAATATTATATAATAGTGATAGTACTTATGATATTAAAGAAAATAAAGTAATCGGTGGAAATATTACTGATAAATCATTAACTTACTACTTAAAAATGCAAAAAAGTAGTGAAGTATATGAAGAATATAAACTTCCCTTTAATAGTAAAAATAAGTATTCTATAACAATAATAAATAAAAATAATAAAAAAATAAAATTAGTAAAAGGTGCTTATGAAAAAATATTAAATAGTTGTGATACTTATTTTGATGAATATGGAAATAAAAAACTAATAAAAAGTAAAGATAAAATTATTAGAGAAATTGATAATATTAATAAGAAAGGTATAAGAACTATACTAATCGCTGAATCAGAAAATACGATTAATAAAGATGATATAAAATCTCTTACATTAGTAGCAATAATTTTAATTAAAGATGAAATAAGAGATGAGATAAATAACACTCTAGATTTAGTAGATAAAGCAGGAATTCAAACGGTTATGATAACCGGTGATAACTATAATACCGCTTATTCCATCGCTAAAGAAGTAGGAATTATAAAAAATAGTGATGATATTATTTTAACATCTAAGGAGTTAAGTAATATGACTGATGATGAAGTAAAAAAAATAATTCCTAGATTAAAAGTAGTGGCAAGATCTCTTCCTCATGATAAAAGTAGATTGGTACGACTTGCTCAAGAATTAAATTTAGTCGTAGGAATGACGGGAGATGGAGTAAATGATGCTCCAGCATTAAAGAAAGCTGATGTTGGTTTTGCTATGGGGACAGGTAGTGAAGTTGCCAAGGAATCATCTGATATTGTTATTTTAGATAATAACTTTTTATCAATTACTAAAGCAATATTATATGGAAGAAATATTTTTAAAAGTATAAGAAAATTTGTTATATTTCAATTAACAGTTAATTTATGTGCCGTTAGTGTTTCTATTATTGCCCCATTTATTGGAGTACCTTATCCTGTTACCGTTATTCAAATGTTATGGATAAATATGGTAATGGATACATTAGCGGGCCTAGCTTTCTCTTATGAAGTTCCTAAAAAAGAATATATGTATGAACCTCCTAAGAAGAAAGATGAAAATATAATTAATAGTTATATGTTAAATGAGATACTTATAACTGGATTATATTCTTCATTACTTTGTTTATTCTTCTTAAAGTCATCATTTGTTAAGACATTCTTTAGATATAGTCCTAATGATACTTATTTATTAACAGCATTCTTTGGATTATTCATCTTTATAAGTATTTTTAATAGTTTTAATGCAAGAACACATCGGTTGAATCTCTTCTCTTCAATATATAAAAATAAAGTATTTATAATTGTAATTTTATTTATTGCCTTTGTTCAAATATATTTAATTTATTATGGGGGAGATATATTTAGAACAAGGGGACTTACTTTAAATGAATTTATATTTATGATAATTTGTGCATCGACAGTAATTCCATTTGATTTTATAAGAAAAATTTATTTAAAAAGTAAAAATAAAAATTATGGAGTATAAAAAAACAACTAGACTAAGTTGCTTTTTTTAGTTTTTAACGGTATTTTCATTTGTTAATAATTGCACATTACCATTATCAAATTTATATATAACATTACATAGTGTCTCTATATCTTCCTTGATATGAGTGGATATAAGTATAAGTTTTCCATTTTCTTTTTCTTTTAATAAAATATCTCTCACAATATTAGCACTTTTTTCGTCAATACCATTTAAAGGTTCATCAAGAATCATAATTGGTGGGTTTTCCATTAAAACTTGAATAATACCAAGTTTTTGCTTCATACCTAGTGAATACTTACCATATAATTTGTTTTTTTCATCAAGAAGACCTATTTTATCTAACCAATAATTAATAGTGTTATCATCTATTGTATTATTAATATTAGCAAGTAATTTTAAATTATCAAATCCAGATAAACTATCTATAAATTTGGGTTTTTCAATAAGAGCTCTTATATTGTTATTAAAATAATTTTTTTGGAAAATACTCTCATCATCAATCAATATATTACCACTACTAGGATTTACAAAACCACAAATCATTTTTAATAACATTGTTTTTCCACTGCCATTTCTTCCGACAAATCCATAAATATTACCAGACTCTAAATTCATATTAACATCATTTAAAATTATATTTTTATCAATTATTTTTGATAATTTGCAAATTTTAATTTTCATTTAATCTCTCCTTTCAAATATAAGATTATTTTTTCTTATGAAAATAAATTTTAATAATAAAAGTGATAGCACAAAGTATATTAATATTTCAAAATAATTATCTAAAAAATTAATACTAAATAAGTAAAAACCTAAATAATATATTTTACCAATAGAGCTTATTATGATTATTAAAAGAAAAATAAATATTCCATAATAATTAAATATTATATATCTTATTATTGAAAAATTAATAAATAACATTTTAGTAAATAAATCAGCTATAAATATAGTAAATATACTAGTAATATTTAAACTATTTCCAGTAATAAAAAATAGTAATAGAAGAATAACAAACGTTAAAATTTCAAGTATAAAAGTAATAATAAATATATTAAATAATTTAATGTTTAACCACTTTTTTTGAGAAATACGCAAGAAAATATTTTCTGCACCCAATTTAAAATCTTTAACAAATAACTTTAACGTAATATAGTAATAAATAGCAAAAATAAATAAAGTATAGGCCATTACAATTGGATGATATATCTTTTGAAAGCCTCCAATATTAGTTAAAAATATATTGCTTTTTTCACTGTTAAAATCAAAATCCAAGATAATACCGTTATATATATAATACAATACTAACATAAGTAAATAACATATAATAATTTTTTTACATTTTTTTAATTCTTCTAAGTCAGAATAAATCAAGTATTTCATATAATATCACTTCGCCATTTTTTTCTGTATAAACTAAAACATATAACAAAACTTATACTAAGGTAAATTAGGGGAAATAAGATACTTTTAATAAATGAAGAAAAAATATGATAATTACTAATATAGTATCCAGGAAATAAGAATAAAAATTTACTTGGAATAATTCCCATAAAGGATATAATAATAAGTAGAGTAATAATAATATTTAAATATATTTTTTTATTTGATAAATAACTACCTATTAAGCCTACAATAAGTCCAAAAATATAATTTTTAAATAAATTTACTATTAAAAGTAATAAATTTGGTACGTGATAGTATTTATCACTTGCTATATAATAATTTCTATTAGCAAATAAGTTTGTTAAAATTAGACTAGAAGCAATTAGAACAATAAATAAATCACTAATAGTCCAAATTATAAGTTTAAAATTTGAAATAATAACTTTTTTCTTATTACCAAGTCTTAATAAAATACTATAATTATTATAATATTTGGTTTCGATAAAAATAACCGAAAACATAATTCCAGGTATTAAAAATAATGCTATAAAAAATGGGTGATTTGTTGAATATTGTAATAATTCAAAATAAGCGTATTCTCCACGATCTATACTAAATATAAATAACCCAAAAATAATATAGACGCAAATAATTTTATACATTAATGATTTTTTATATTGTTTAAATATATATTTTTCAAAATTATTCATAATTGTTTAAAACCTTTTCTTTATTTGAATATATTTTGAAAAGAAAAATTATAGTAATACTATTTAAAAAAATTATCCATATAAATTCCCACCATAAACTAGGAATACCATCCAAATAAAATATATTTAATATAGAAAAACCATTAGCCATTGTAGTAATTCCTGTTATTGTTTTAATAATTGGACCTAATATAAAATTACCTACATTTTCTATAATCATAGAAATAATAAATACAGCAATTACTAATAAAGAAAATTTCTTTATATATTTATTTAAAATAAGTCCAATATTGGTAATAAATATTCCATAGAAAAATAATAAAAGTAGATGTAAGAAAACAAATAGATAGGGATTAATTATTCCCATATATTTATGACCAATAACAAACGTTTCTCCAAATGTTGTAGGTTTAATATTACTATTTGGAAAAATAAATATACAAATAATAAATAATATTAATAAAATAAAAGGAATTATTATATTTTTTAACCAACATCTAATAATATTTTTTTTAATAACATTATTATATTTATTTCTTTGAATTATATTAGTTAAATATCCACTATGATATATTTCATAAAATCCATAAACTGTAAGTATTGGAATAAATATAGGAGATAAGTAAAAAACATAAGCAAAAATATCAAATCTTATTAAATACCACCAAAAAGAGAAGAATGAAACTTTAGAATAAACTAGAGAATCATTTTTTAAATATACCATAGTATTATTATAAAATAAGAAAATAGAAATAATTAAACTTAATATTAGTATTAAACTTATTATAATTGTTGACCTTTTATCAATCTTAGACATTATTTCACCTCACATATTATAAGTAAAGAATTGGATTATTACTTAATTAATTATCGATTATCCAAGTACCGCTACTAACTTTTGCTTGTACCCAAGGAAGACCTAATTTTGCTGCTGTTGCAAAAGTATTACCTGTTATAGAAGTAGGGGCACTAGCCAGTCCATCACTATTAGGTATATTAACAAAGCCGTTTGTTGTACCTACTACAGAATACCAACTATATCCTGACATAGATGCTCCATCTTGGTTTGTTAAAGCAACTAATATTGTTCTATCGTCAGCAATCGTCATTTTCCATTGTTGAGTTCCCCAATCTAACTTAGTAACGCCTTCTTGCGGAGTTTCACCATCACGCCCTATTATATTTGGTATATAGTGTGGCTCACCAAGAAAATCAGCCTTTAATCCTGTTAAAGAACGTGAAGTTGTGTATGCGTTTGCTGAATAAAATCCACCAACAGCAAACGTTATAAAAAATATTGTAAAAAATAATTTAACTTTTTTCATTTTTCCTCCTTTAAAATCCAATTCTATACTATTGCCTATTTTACCTATTAATAGACATTTTAATTATATCATGTAGAAAATAGTGATTACAATATTTTTCTACAACGATACATAAATATTCGTTAACGTTGCTAAATTATTCTTAATCGTTAAAGTAATAATTAATAACAAAATAAATTTAAATGATATTCTAAAGATAGATTTCAATAATTCCAATTCTTTACGGAGATCATTCAGACTAAATTTTTAATTTATTTACTTGGATACTTGTACTTGTGATTATAATATTTTTCAGTTATTTATTAAAAGGTTGCTATATAATGTTAGTAATATAATATAATATAATATAATGTAATTTATTTAATAAAAAGTTATTTATAAGTCTTTCAAATTCATATTTGTTATTTAGTTATAATGGATTATAAAATAGTATTAAATAGGAAAAATACTATTTTTTTAATGCCTTATTAAACGATAGTGTAACAATTTATCGGAAAACTAAATAGTTGTGTTCGGATAAGCAAGGTTATTTAAAATATAACTAATAGGG
>CALVSZ010000042.1 GCA_944359705.1 uncultured Bacilli bacterium
TTTTAATAGCCTAGAAAGTCTTTTAGATAATACCAAAGTAAAAAAGCAAACCAACATATTTGAAATAAAACTACCAGAAAAAATATTAATATAGTTTTCAATAGAAATATACATATAATTAGTAAATAAAAACATTTGAATTAAATCTGGTATAACTAAACAAATTGAATAAATAAATGTTATTAACAATGACTTTTTAACGTCTATATTATAAAAATAGTAAAACATAAATATGTGTAAACAAAATACACATAAGGTCTTAACTGCACCATCTAAATACAAATACAGTAACCCATATAATATACATGATATTAAAAATGCTACTACAAATTTACTTTTATCTTTTCTTAATTTATTTTCTAAAGTTAACTTTCCAAATATAATTGGTGTTATAACCATTATTAAATCACTTAAAACAAAATCTATTATTTGTTGCATACCTTCTTAAGTCCCTTCTTGCAACGTACTGACAATAGATCAATAGTATCTCCGTTAAGAAATGTAATAGTGTTCTCAACATAATTAATACTTTTAATATTATTTAAATTTACTAAACAAGATTTATGAGACCTAAAAAAATTATTACCTAATTTTTCTTGCAAATCATTCATTGTGCTTATCATTTCATATTCTTCGCCACTAGTCGTAGAAATATAACTTTTCTTACCTAATGTAGCTTTTTCTATATAATTAATATTACTTATAGGTATTCTATACACAACATGCTTAAGCGTATAAGTTAATAAATCATTTTTACCTACCGCACTAATTGCCACTGAGATAGTTTCCAAAAATCTATCTTTATAATTAAAAGACTTTTCTACATAATCTAATACCATTAATCTAGATAAAAAGACATCATTTTTATACTTTGAATAATTGGTTACAAAAATAATTATATCTCTCCAATTTCTTTCCCTGATTTTAGCTGCTATTTCTAAGCCACTTGTTTTAGGCGCTTCTATATCTAAAATATAAATTCTTTCATCATCACCATTTGCTAAAATTTCTTTTTTTAATGTATCATCAAAAGTAGAACATTTAATAATTCGGTAATCAAAATTATGATTAATCATAACCTTATTAATAATTTCGCTATTACTTTCCATATATTTTTTATCATCTTCATATAAAATAAACTTCAACATAAATATCACTCCTTAATCTCCTATAACATTATAACACAAGCAGCAAAAAATGTAACTACTAAAGTTACATTTTTTTAATTATTTAATAAGCTCATAGCTTCTTGTAATTGATTATCATTTTCCCTAACGGGATTTTCAATATAATTACTGCTTAGTTCTACATAATTAGTAGGTTCAACACCTACACCATTTATCCAATTACCATTAGGAGTTAACCACTTTTGAGCAGTATATTTTAATATGCTACCATCATTTAATGTCAAAGTTTGTTGAACAGTACCTTTCCCATAAGTATTAGTACCAACAACATAACCATTATAACTTTCTTTTATTACAGATGCTAATATTTCAGAAGCTGATGCACTAGAAGAATTTACTAAAATAGCAATAGGTATATTTAACGACTCCTTAGTATCATCTTTAAATACTTCAGTTTTTCCATTTTTTTCTAATTGATATATTATATCTCCTTTTTTTAGTATCCTTTTAGAAATTTCATCTACAGAAGTAAGATATCCACCAACATTTCCCCTTACATCAATAATTAGACCATCTATATTTTCCTTTAACAACTTATTTATATGTGAGTCAAATTGTTTTGCCGTTACAGAAGAGAAAATGGAAATAGAAATATAACCTAATTTTTTATTATAACTGTTAATAACTTCACTACTGACGGTTGGAGTCTCTACTTCCCCTCTTGTTATTGTTATAGTCATCTCTTCACCTTCTCTAAGGATCTTCATGACTATTTTTGATTCTGATTCCGTTTTTATATATTGTGATAAACTAGATACATCATATTCTTTAATATCCTTTCCATTTACATTTAATATAACATCCCCAACTTTCAACCCTGCTTCATTTGCTGGTCCGTCATCAAATACTTCCATTACTGAAATTGTATTATCAGCATTTTGAATAATTGAACACCCAATTCCTTCGTAAATTCCATCTACAGTTTCTTTAAAAACTAGCGATGCATCACTATCAGAATAAACTGTGAATTCATCTCCTACACTATTTGCCATTGCAGATATTGCATTATTAAGTAATTCATTCTTATCAACATCTCCATAATAATTATCAACAATAGCATAATATGCATCAATAAATTTATTTAAGTCCTTATTTACAGAAAAATAATTTCTTCCCCCATTAAACAAGATAAAAATACTAAAACAACTAATAAAACCCAAACATAATGAAAATATCATAACAATAAATAATTCCTTAAAATTATACGTTTCACCATTATTAAAAATCTTAGAAATTATATTTTTTTCATTCTTAACTTTTTTCCCCATATGAGTTACCCTCTTCCTTCATTCATTTCTTTAATTAAATTATATGTAATTATATAATTAGATATTTCTATCATTTCATCAGCCTTTTCACTTCTAGGCTTTATATAATCATCATTTATAGCAACTTTACTAATAGGAAACTGTTCTTCCTTGGAAGAATTATAATATATCTTATCAGTAATAAAAGATCCATCAGATAAAACAACCATATTATCATTAATAGAAAATATATCATGTCCCATTTGATAAGAACTATAAAAATTAAACATATTGCCTAGTGTTGGCATTGCATCTATCATTCCCATAGGTTCATCAACATTGATTGAATAGTTATTATCCTTAGTCCAAATAATAAAAGGAACTTTTCTATCTAATTCATAAATATATTCATTAAACAAAGTATATCCTTCATCATTAGAATTAAGTAAAGTATCCGTATATGGATTATAATTGTATAAAAAATTATAATATTCACTATCTATTCTAGCATCGTGATCTCCATATATTACAATTACAGTATTTTCAAGCAATCCTTCCTTATCTAAATCTTGAATAAACTCACCAATTGCACTATCAGCATAATGTACAGATCTATAATAATTACCTAAAACAGTATTATTAATGTAATCTCTTTCAACTATTTGACCATTAATATTCACTTTTAAAGTAGTATCAAATGCATCAAATAAAGCATTATCACTAAACGGAGTATGATTAGTAAGTGTAATTAAATTAGCGTAAATTGGCCCATCATAACTATTTTTTATATTTTTAATAATATCAACAGATTGCCTAAAAAATGATTTATCTGACAAACCTAAACCAATTGTTTCATCAATAACATAGTAATCTTTATCAAAAAACATATCATAACCCATACTTTTATGCATTTCTTCACGATTCCAAAATTCACCATTATTTCCATGCATACTAAAAACATAATATCCTTTTTCTTTTAATAATTTTTGAATTGTAATGTATTCTCTATCAGCGTAATTTACAAAAACAGTACCATTAGAAGAAGGCATTAAAGATGTAGAAAAAGTAAATTCAGCATCACTACTAGTTCCTACTCCAACTTGAGAATAAAAATTACTAAAATAAATACCTTCACTAGCTAATTTATTTAAATTTGGGGCAACTTCTACGCCATTAAATTCTAAACCTATTACATTTGTCTGCATACTCTCAGCATGAATAACAATTAAATTTTTTCCCTCAAAAATACCTGAAAATTGATTAGAACTTTCTTCAGTATTTTCATAACCATATTTATTATAAAATTCAACTGTTTTCTTATAAGCAACATCATGACCAAACAAATTGTTAAACTGTGGCTTTAAACTTTGAATTATATCATTTATTTGAAAAGTATAAATTCCAAAATCAATTACCATTCCTTTACGATTCCACTCTTTTGTAAATTTTGAATAATCATTAGGTTTGGAAAGCGCTATAACTAATAAAAAACAGCATACAAAACTTAAGGCAAATTTCTTTGCTAATTTTTTATTTACTTTAAAAGTTTTATCTACAACATTATTCTTTTTTTCATATCGCATTAGTATAACTAAGCCAATTATTTGCCACAAGAAGAATAAATCTTTTATCTGAATTACATTTTCAACAATTGCATCTCCAACATCAACCACAAAAACTGATGTAGCAAGTAATGAAACAGAAGCAAAAGATTTATAAAAAGTATAATACATTGAATTTATAATAAACATTAAAACAAAAATAGTAGTTATACAAATAAAATATTTATTTTTATTTTTTTCCTTTATTACAAAAGAAATAGCAGCAAATAAAAGTATTATCCCCATATCAGCAATAAGTGGTTTTATTGCCAAATAATTAAATACAGTAAAAAATCTTAGTAAAGTTGCATTTAATAAAGAGGAAAATATAAAGAATACTAATAATTTATAATTTTTAAAAATATTTTCTATTTTTTTTATATTTTTCATACATAAACCTCATAAAAATTATAACACCATATACAATATTTAGCAATCACATTATAAATTATTATATTGAGAATAAAATTTGAAATATTGATTAAAGAATAGTTTAATGATATAATTTTTATGTGGTGATTAACGTGAAAAAAATAAAGGAGATAAAATTAACTAAATATATAAATATAATAAAAAAATTATTAATTAAATATATTTATATAATTTATATGGCAATCCCTTTTGTTATTCTAGATCTATCAACTAGAATTTTTGCCAAAAAAATTGAATCATTTGGTTTTTATCAACCTGTTCCTAATTTGTTTACAATAACGTGGATTTTTTTATTCATAAGCATAGTATTAACTTTTAAAAAAAAATACAGTAAATATATTTATTTATTATTTTTACTACTATCAATTGTAATATTTTATGTAAATAACGTCTATTATGGACTTACTAATAATTTCTTTGATTTTAGTTTAATTGAAATGGCAAGTGAAGGAAGTTCTTATATTATTGACGCTATAAAAAGTACCAATTTATGGGTCTATATCATCTTAATTATAGCAATTTACACAGGAATTAATGGATATAAAAATATACCTTTTACTGATATAAATGATTTTAAATTTTTAATTAAATCTTTTTTAATTTTTCTTATTATACATACTCTACTTCCATTTTTATTAGGCCCATCAAATTCTGATTTAAGTTGGAATACATGGAAAAACTATAGAAATGTTTATATTAATTTTAATGATAACAATAAAAGTATGGCTGTATCAGGTTTATATGAATATACTGCTAGAAATTTTTATATTACATATTTAAAACCTAAGGAAGTTGTAGATGATAGTGAAATAGATTTTTTAGATGATATTTTCGTCAGTGATGAAGATAATTATTCTACAGAATATACTGGAATTTTTAGTGGTAAAAATGTCATTTTTTTACAATTAGAAGGTATTGATGATTGGTTAGTTACCGAAGAGGGAATGCCCAATTTATATAGACTAATGCAAGAGGGAATTAATTTTACAAATCATTATTCTTATTACAATGGTGGAGGATCTACATTTAACTCAGAATTTGCTGTTAATACAGGTTATATAACACCAATTACATATACTAAAAATGCATATACTTTTAATAAAAATGATTTTAAATACAGTATGGCAAATTTATTTAAAGAAAAAGGATATGTAGTTAATGCTTTTCATATGAATTCAAGCGAATACTATTCTAGAGGTATTAATTATAAAAATTGGGGATATGATAATTACTTTGGTTTAAAAGATTTAGGTAAATATAAAGATGAAACGTATAATTTAGATACTGAACTTATTAAAAATGAAACTTTTTATAATAATATGTTCCCCACTGATACAAACTTTGTTGACTATATTATTACATACTCTAATCATTTACCTTTTTCACAAAAAAAAGGAGTATGCAAAATGCTAACTGAAGATACATTAGAAGAAGGAACAATTTTATCGGAAGAAGATTGCACAAGAATACAAGCAAAAGAAACTGATGATATGATTGGACTTTTACTACAATCATTAGAAAATGAAGGACTCATTGATAATACAGTAATAGTAGTATATACTGATCATTATTTATATACTCTAACAGATAAAACAATATTAACCAAATACAAAGAAACGTCAAATAATTTAATTAATCATACGCCATTTGCAATTTGGGCAAACAATATAGAAAGTAAAAAAGTTACAGAAGTAACATCACAATTAAATATTTTACCTACTGTATTGAATTTATTCGGATTATATGAACATCCTAGTTATTACATTGGAAATGATGCATTAAATCCAAATTATAAAGGAATAGCATTCTTTAGCGATTATTCTTGGTATGACGGTAATGTTTATGTTGAAGATGGAATAGTTAGTAATAATGGTAAAATTAGTCCTCTAGAATTAGAAGAAAAAAACAATTATATTAATTATATTATTAAAAAGAATGATTTAGTTTTAAAATACGATTATTTTAAAAACATAAATGACAATGTCGATGAAGAAAAAATAGAAGATACAAGTACATAATCTTCTATTTTCTTTTATTAATATCATCAATAGTTATCTTACTATTATGTGGTATTGGTTTCCAATCTACTTTTTTAAATAATGCAATATATGTAGTATATCTACCAATAATATCAAATGTCGGCCATGTTAAACAATATAAAATCTTTTTATGCAATTTTATTTTAGGTATTCTTCTTTTTTCTACAATGAAAACATACACTGCAACCAAAATATTTTCAAAGTATGAACCAATACGATAAAATATTTTCCACCATAATGCAATAATTAATCCAATAAATAAAGCATTAAGCCCTGCCGGTACATTAATAATTATAGGTCCTAATAGCATATTTAATAATTTACCTAAATAAGTACTACTTCCTATTAAAGAAGAATTATTTATACCATTAACATAACAATAACAAGCATACATTATCCAAGAAACAATTATCCATCTTATAATATTAATGATAACTTTGGGTAATGCTTGACCAAACATATCAAATGACGCAAATCTTTGACGAATGGATTCTAAAATTCTAATTGATAAACGCCTATCTTTAGTTTTGTTACATTCTTTAACGTATTTTTTGCCAAATATCATATTTTTAATTAATTTTATCCATGTTTCATTAAATGCTAATATATGACCTTTAGACCATCGTAATCTTTGCCTTAAAGCTATTTTTAAACTAGTTGGTTGTTCATCATAAAATATTGCATCATCATTATAAGATATCTCATATCCTTGAGCTACTGCATCAACAGTTAATGCCCTATCTTCAGTAATTGATGTATAATTCCATCCGTTCTCAATAATTTCATTTGCAAAAAGAAATCCAGTTCCTTGAATATTTGTTGCTAAATGTAATACAGATCTTGCTCTATGATCAAACCTAACTGATCTAAGCCAATGAAGTGCATAAGTAGAAGCAATCCAATTTTCATCAAAGTTTTTAGTACTGCGATAAGAAGTTATTATTTTTAATCCTTCATCAAAAGCATCATTCATCCTAGAAATATAGTCTTCTTTTAATAAATTATCTGAATCAAAAACAAAATAACCATCAAAACTTTTAACTTTGTAATCTTTCTCTATACATTTTACTAAATATTGCAAAGCAAAACCTTTTGTTTTATGCTCGTTATCAAATCTTTCATAACATATTGCCCCTTTTTTTCTAGCTATTGTTGCAGTTTTATCAGTACAATTATCTGCTACAACAAAAATAGTAATTAAATCTTTAGGATAATCTTGTTTATGAATACTATCAATTAAATTTCCAATTACATTTTCTTCATTTCTAGCAGGTATTAATACTGCATATTTGTGTTTATTTTTAGCAGGTTTAAATTTTCTAGTAAAAAATAGTCCTATAGCGACATAAATACCTCGATGGAACACTAAAATCGCCATTATTGTACCAATAAAATTATATATGACCCTACCTTCTCTATAAGCACTTCCAATAGTACTTAACACTTGATTAAAAAAACTACTATCCATAAATTACCTCTTTCAAAATATATTTCAATTATAACATTATTCTTTTAATATATCAAATTTATTAACAACATGATATAATAAAAAAAGGTGATGGTATGAAAAAAATTAGTATTATAATTCCCTGCTATAATGAAGAAGAAGCAATTCCTTTGTTTTATGAAGAAATAAATAAAATTAGTAAGGATTTAGAAAATTATGAATTCGAATTTATCTTTGTAAATGACGGTTCAAAAGACAAAAGCGCCATAATTATGAAAAAACTTGCTAAAAAAGATAAACGTGTTAAATTTATTAATTTTTCCAGAAACTTTGGAAAAGAAGCAGCAATGTATGCAGGATTAGAGCTTTGTAGCGGTGATTTTATAACAACAATGGATGTTGATTTACAAGATCCCCCTTCTCTCTTACCAGAAATGATTAATGGAATAACGAATGAAGGATATGATTGTGTTGCTACAAAAAGTACTAGTAGAAAAGGATATTCTTTTTTTAGAAAACTATTTACAAAATGGTTTTATAAAATTATTGGAAAAATATCTAAAACAGAAATGATACCAGGAGCTAGAGATTATCGTCTTATGACTAGACAGATGGTTAATACCATAATCAATATGAAAGAATATAATAGATATTCAAAAGGATTATTTAGTTTTGTTGGTTTTAAGACAAAATGGATAGATTTTGAAAATCAAGAAAGAGTTGCAGGAACAACAAAATGGAATTTTTGGAAATTATTCTCTTACGCCCTTGATGGAATTGTCGGTTTTTCCACTGCACCGCTTATAATTTCTTCAATAGTTGGAATTATATTTTGCCTAATATCCTTTATCATTATAATATTTATTATTATAAGAACTTTAATATTAGGTGATCCAACGTCTGGTTGGCCTAGTCTTGTATGTATTATATTTTTTGTAAGTGGGATTCAATTATTTTGCATAGGTATTATCGGCCAATATTTATCTAAAGTATATCTCGAAGTAAAAGGAAGACCTATTTATATTATTAAAGAAACTAATATAAAGGAAAAAAAACATGAATAAATTAATAAACATTTATAAAAAGTACCAAGAAATTATAAATTACCTAATTGTAGGAGTACTTACTACTTTAGTTAGCATTTTTACATATTTTATCTTATCTTTAATTTTAGATATTAATAATAACATATTATTTATATTTGCTAATATTATATCTTGGATTTGTGCTGTTGTATTTGCATATATTACAAATAAAAGATTTGTATTTAATAGTGCTACATTTAATAGGAAAGAAGAAATAAAACTATTTAGTATGTTTGTATCTTCAAGAATAACTACTTTGCTTATAGAATTAATATTTATGTTTTTAACAGTTAAAGTTCTATTATTAAATGATAAAATATCTAAAGTTATAGCACAGATTATCGTAATCATATTAAACTATATTATAAGTAAAATATTTGTATTTAAAAAGAAGAAAAATTAACATTTTTTCTTTTTTATTTGTAAAACACACTAGAATATGATATATTAATGCTGGTGATTTTATGAATGTTATAGGTATAGTGTGTGAATATAATCCTTTTCATTTAGGTCATGCATACCAATTAAATAAAATAAAAGAAATGTTTCATGATAGTATTATTATAGTAATTTGCTCAACAAATTTTACCCAAAGAGGAGACGTTTCTATTATAAACAAATGGAATAAGACAAAAATTGCACTAGAATATGGTGTTGACATTGTGGTAGAATTACCTTTTGGGTATGCCACTCAATCATCAGATATTTTTGCTAAAGGTGCATTAGAAATATTAAATTACTTAAAAATAGATACATTAGTATTTGGTAGTGAAAGCAATAACATAGATAGTTTAATTGAATTAGCAAATACCCAATTAAATAATCCACAATATAATATTATTGTAAAAAAATACTTAGATAATGGTTTTAATTATCCAACAGCACTAAGTAAAGCATTATTAGATATAACCAATAAAACAATAGATAAGCCAAATGATTTATTAGGACTTGCTTACGTAAAAGAAATACTAAAAAACAATTACAATATTAAGCCTATATCTATAAAAAGGACTAATGACTATCATGGTACTAATATTGATAGTAATATTATTAATGCTAGTTTAATTAGAGATCTTACAAGAAAAAAACAGGATGTTAGTAAATACATACCTAATAATACAAGTAAATATTTATGTAATACATCTATTGATGACTTTTTTCCTTATTTAAAATATCAAATTTTAACTAATTCAAATAAATTATATATTTATCAAACCGTAGATGAAGGAATAGAAAATAGAATTATTAAAGTAATAAATAATTGTCATTCTTATGAAGAACTTATAGATAAAATAAAAACTAAGAGATATACTTACAACAAAATTAACAGAATGCTTTTGCATATTTTAACTAATTTTACAAAAGAAGAAGCTAAAAATTTAAAAATTGATTATATAAGATTACTAGGTTTTAACCATAAAGGACAATTATATTTAAATAAAATAAAAAAGGAATTATCAATTCCTATATTAACTAAATATAAACCACACATATCAACATTACTAGATATTGAACAACGTACAAATAATATATACGCCTTTATTACTAATAATTATAAACTAATAGAATTGGAATATAGCGGGAAGCCTATTATAAAGATCCAATAATTACATCTACTATATATTGGGGAAGATATTCTAACAATATCTTTTTTTTATTTGTTAACGAAAATGAAGCAACAAATTTAGACAAATTATCAGTATTTTTTTTATTAATGTATTGTAATATGCATTTCTTTACAAATATGTAATTAATTACAATGTAGTCCTTGTTAGATATTTGAGGAGTATTATTAAATCTATTCAAAACAAAATGATAAAATTCTATTTTATTAATAGTCCCCATTTGATAAATTGATAATATAATGTCGTTATCTATAGATTGAATAGAAATGTTGATACTATCATTTTTTTTGAGACTATAATTAAAAGTTAAATTAATAAACTCATTTAAATATTTTTCCTTAATTAAATTATTAATTATTTTTTCTAAACTATTTTTTGTTAACATTTTATCACCTTCCAAACAAAAATTAACACAGATATTTCACCGTGTCAACTACAAGTTATCAAAAAATATTTAATGTAATATATTTGTGTACATTTTAAAAAGAAAAAAGAACATAAGTTTGTTATGTTCTATTGAATATTAGGGGGAATAATATCTTGTGGAAATAATGGTTTTGATCCAATATCCTGATTTGATGTTTCCAAATTTACGTTTGCATTTAAATCAGCATTTTGATCACTAGTTGACTTTTGAAATGTTTGCATTTTCTCTACTTTTGGTTGCTCATTTATCAATGGATCATTTATTACTGGAGTTTGTACTTCAGGTTGAAGATTTACCATTGGTTAACTCATTACTGGAGCTTGCATTTCTGGTTGCACACTTACCATTGGTTCACTCATAACTGGAGCTTGCATTTCTGGTTGCACACTTACCATTGGTTCACTCATTACTGGAACTTGCATTTCTGGTTGCACACTTACCATTGGTTCACTCATTACTGGAACTTGCATCTCTGGTTGCACACTTACCATTGGTTCGCTCATAACTGGAGCTTGCATTTCTGGTTGCACACTTACCATTGGTTCACTCATAACTGGAGCTTGCATTTCTGGTTGCA
>CALVSZ010000043.1 GCA_944359705.1 uncultured Bacilli bacterium
AAAAAAATTTTTTTCATTGTTTTTTTTTTCCATAAATATCCTCACTTTCAATAATATTATTAACTAAATTTATTCTAAAATACTATCTAGTTATAATTGAATCGCTATTAGTAAGTGGAATATATAATAAAGCTCCAATTAAAAAGAAAATGTTTGCAAGTAATAAAATAGTTTGTTCTTTAATTGTTTCTTCATCTTCATTATTATTAATGAAATTTATTAGAGCATTATATGCATTTATAACAAAGTAAACATCAATAATTATTATAAAATATCTATTAAATCTAAAAAGTTTATTTAACTCACTTTTTGATAATTTATTTATTCCATATATGGTTTTCTTCTTTTCAATAATAATCAATAAAGATATTAACGCGGTAATGACTAAAAAGAAAAAGAAGACAATATCTGCATTAATTTTTTTCAATTTATCATTATCCATAATATCCCTCTCATAATAAAAGTGTATATAAAAAAGATATTATTTATTACAGTATTTGTAATTAATAATATCTACAGCTTTAATTATAAAATCTAGTTCTTCATCAGATAGGTTATTACAACTATTATATATATAATCAATTTTCTCTTTATTAGTATTTTCGTTATTTAAATCTAATAATTCATTAATACTAATATTATATTTAGTGCATAAAGTTTCAATATTTTTAGCACTAATTTCTGAGTGATTATTTTCTATTCTTGAAAGTTGATTTCGGTTGATACCTAATGTCTTCGACATATCTGATTGAGATATTTTCATGTCCTTTCTTATTTTTTTAATTTTTTCCCCAATTGTCATAAAAACCTCCTTGCAAGTACTATACTACCTTTTTCAAAATAAATCAATATTTGACGTAAAAAAAATATTGTGCTAAAATAATAAACGTTTTCTGATATTTTTTCTTTTTAAATTGACAAATGATATTAAAGGGGATACAATTATAATAGAGGTGTTATATGTATAAGGATAGAATAGCATTATCGATTCAAGATATTTTAGAAAAAGAGTTTAAAATAGATACAAGAGGATATCGTCTTCAAGAGGTAGATAAGTTTCTTGATGTAATTATAAAAGATTATAATGAATATAATAATATAATTAAAGCTCTTGAAAAGGAAAGAAAAGCATTACTTGCTGAAAATCAAGATTTAAAACAAGAAATTAGAAACTTAAAATCTAGTATAGAAGCGGTTAAGAGCGAAGAAAAAGAAATTACTAATGTTGATTTACTTAGAAGAATATCACAATTAGAAAAAATTATTTTAGGAAAAGAACAATAATATCTGGACAAACGCTGTATATTTATATATAGAGGAAAGTCCACGCTCGCACTATCCTGAGATGGTAGTAGTGTTTATGCTTAGGGAAAAAATAACCTAAGGGAGGTAAAACTTACGGCGTTCGGAATCCTAAGGGAAACTATGGAGTACGAATATAAAGTGCCACAGTGACGAATTATTTAGAAATAAATAAGTGAAACGCGGTAAACCCCATAAGCGAGAAACCCAAATTTTGGTAGGGGAACTATCCTAGGAGAAATGAATCTGTGGGATGGATGACGATTGTCATAGATAAATGTTTGTCGCCTTTAATAGGTACAGAACGTGGCTTATAAGATTATTATTGAAGAAAGAGGAAATAATGAAAGAAATAGGACAAAAATTAAAAGATAAAAGGGAAGAAAATGGTGTCTCGGTTGAAGAGGTAGCAGAAGACTTAAAAATGCGACCAAGTCAAATAGAGGCTATAGAATCTGGTGATAAATCTAGATTTGATGATTCTTTTGTTTTAAAAGATTTCATTTTAGAATATTCTAAATACTTGGGACTGGATTCAGAAAAAATACTAGATGAATTTAATGAATATATGTTTGATGTTACATCAAAAATATCTTTAGAGGATATAGAAAATGCTAAAAAAGAAGATGAAGAGGCAAAAAAAGTTGTTTCTCCATATACTAAAATTTCTAATGATAATAGTAAGAAAAAAATAATTATTGGCATTATAGCATTTATAATAATCGTAATAGGAATAGTATTTGTTGTTAACTTTACTAATAAAGATTTAGAAAAAGATAACATAACGTATGCTATAGGGAGGTAGTATGAATATTGCTAATAAAATTACAATATCTAGAATATATTTATCAGTAATTATAATGATATTGTTAATATTTCCATTTTATGAATTTAAAATAAATTTTCCAACTTTTTTAGTAAATGGTAATATTTTAGTTGACACTAGATATATAATTGCAGGTGTATTATTTATAATAGCATCTACAACAGATTTTTTAGATGGTTATTTGGCAAGAAAGTATAAAATAGTATCTGATTACGGCAAGATGTTAGATGCTATTTCAGATAAAATATTAACTAATTCACTACTTATAATATTAGCAGTTAATGGAATGATTAGTTTAATAATTCCTGTAGTTATAGTTGTAAGAGATATTGTGGTAGATGCTCTTAAAATGTTTATAGGAAATAGAAGCAGTGCTGTGGCGGCAATTCCTATTGCTAAAGTAAAAACAGCAACATTAATGGTAGGATTAGCTTTAACTTTATTTTATAATTTACCTTTTGAATTAATTGGAATTAATATATCTGATTTCCTTTTAATAATAGCAGCAATACTATCCGTTATATCTGGAATTAAATATTATAATATGGCTAAGCAATTTATGAAAGAAAGTGCTTAGTTCTTTTTTTGCAAAAAAGCACAAACAAATGTACGAAAAACTGTTGACAAAATAAAATCTTTATAATAAAATGAATTTGTACTGTGAGAAAGGAATTAAATATGGAAAAGAAAATAGAAAAAGATAAAGCCTTAGCCCAAGTTTTAGCAGATATTGAAAAACAATTTGGGAAAGGCGCAATTATGAAACTAGGAGAACAGGAAAAAATGGAAATAGAAGTTGTTCCAAGTGGTTCAATATCTTTAGATATAGCATTGGGAGTTGGAGGATACCCTAAGGGAAGAATTATAGAAATATATGGGCCTGAATCATCAGGAAAAACGACTTTTGCGTTGCATGCCATAGCCGAGGTTCAACGCCAAGGAGGAAGAGCTGCTTTTATAGATGCCGAACATTCATTAGATCCTGTATATGCAAGTAATTTAGGAGTAAATATTAATGATTTGCTATTATCTCAACCTGATACTGGAGAACAAGCTTTAGAAATATGTGATGCTCTTGTTAAGAGTGAAGCAGTAAGTATTATTGTAATTGATTCAGTTGCGGCATTAGTACCGCAAGCAGAAATTGATGGTGAGATGGGCGATTCGCACGTTGGTCTTCAAGCAAGACTCATGAGCCAAGCATTAAGAAAATTATCTGGATCAATAAATAAGACTAATACAATTGTAATATTTATAAATCAACTTCGTGAAAAAGTTGGAGTAATGTTCGGAAATCCTGAAACTACTCCTGGAGGTAAAGCCCTTAAATATTATGCATCAGTAAGACTTGATATAAGACGTGGAGAGCAAATTAAACAAGGTTCTGATGTAATAGGCAATAAAACTAATATAAAAGTAGTTAAAAATAAAGTTGCTCCACCATTTAAAACAGCAGTAGTAGATATTATGTATGGAGAAGGAATATCAAAAGAAGGGGAATTAATTGATTTAGCATCTGATGCAAATATTATGGAAAAAAGTGGAGCATGGTATTCATATAATGGAGAAAAAGTAGGACAAGGCAAAGAAAATGTAAAATTATTCCTAAAAAACAATGATAAGATTTGCAAAGAAATAGAGAAAAAAGTAAGACAACATTATAGAATATCTAAGGAAGAAAAAAAGGATAATAAGGAAGCTAAATAGCTTCTTTTTCTTTACAAAAAATGCACTTGACATTACTAAAAAAGATAGATACAATAATATTGTAGTCTAAATTAAATTATATTTAAATTTTTTCTATAAATAAATAATGAAATGGAGGTGTACTAATTGGGTGATAGTATATTTTTCTCCATTTTACTTATTATTCTTGGGATTGTAGTTGGAGTACTATTGGTATTAATATTTAATTATATAACTAAAAAAATTAATAATAAGAAGGCAGAAGATATTATTGAAGCTGCTAAGAAGGAAGCAGAAAAAATTAAAAGAGATAGTCTATTTGAAACTAAAGAAGATATTCACAAATTAAAATTAGAAACAGACAAAGAAATAAAAGAAAAGAAAAAAGAAATTAAAGATTCTGAAGATAGGCTATTGCAAAGAGAAAATAATATCGATAGAAGAGATATAACTCTTCAAAATAGAGAAAATGCTCTAGAGGAAAGAGAAAATACTTTAATAAAAAAGCAAAAAGAAATCCAAGAAGAAAAAGATAAAATGGAAGGAATTAAAAAACAACAACTAGAAGAATTGGAGAGAATAAGTAAAATATCTAAAGAACAAGCACATGATGAAATTATGAAAACTGTAGAAGCAAATATGGGGAGAGAAATTTCTTTATACATTAAAGAAAGAGAAAGTGAAGCAAAATTAGAAGCTGATGGAATTGCTAAAGAAATGATAGTTAGTGCAATGCAAAAATATGCGGCAGACGTTACTAATGAACAAACAGTATCAGTAATAGAATTACCTAATGATGAAATGAAAGGAAGAATCATAGGTAGAGAAGGCAGAAATGTAAGAACTATCGAATCAGTAACAGGTGTCGATTTAATTATAGATGATACTCCTGAAGCAATTGTAATATCTAGTTTTGATCCATTAAGAAGGGAAATTGCTAAATTAACATTAGATGCATTAATTAAAGATGGACGTATCCATCCAGGGCGTATTGAGGAAGTATATGATAAAATGTGTAGTGATGTTAATGCTAAGATACGAGAATATGGTAAAGATGCTGTCTATAGTTTGGGAATCTCTAAAATGGATTCAGAATTAGTTGAATTAGTAGGACGTCTACATTTTAGAAGTAGTTATGGTCAAAATGCTCTTAAACACTCTATTGAAGTTGCTAATATATCAGGACTTCTTGCAAGTGAATTAGGAGAAAATGTATTACTTGCTAAAAGGGCAGGACTTTTACATGATATTGGTAAATCTATTGATTATGAAATGGAAGGTAGTCACGTTCAAATAGGTGTTGATTTAGCTAAAAAATATGGCGAAGACGAAGTAATTATTAATTCAATAGCTTCTCATCATGGAGACGTTGAAGCTACTAGCGTTATATCATCTATTGTAGCGATAGCAGATACTATTTCGGCATCACGTCCTGGAGCCAGAAATGATTCAACAGAAAATTATTTTCAAAGATTGGAACAATTAGAAGAAATTGGAAACTCATTTGAAGGTGTTGATAAGACTTTTGCAGTTCAGGCAGGTCGTGAACTTAGAGTAATGGTAAAACCTGATGAGATAGATGATTTGTCGTCTTATCAAATTGCTAGAGAAATAAAAGAGAAAATAGAAGAAGAAATGCAGTACCCTGGAACTATAAAGGTAACCGTCATAAGAGAAGTAAGAGCAACAGAAGAAGCAAAATAACCTTCTTTTTCTTTTGGAAGTGTGATATAATAATTTAAAGGAGGTAAACATGGGCTTGTTTGATAAGTTAAAAGCAACTTTTGCAAAAAAACCTGAAAATGTTGTAAAATATGAAGAAGGTCTTTCAAAAACTAGAAAAGAATTTATATCACAATTAAACAATTTATCTAATAAGTATAAATTCATCGATGAAAATTATTTCGAAGATTTGGAAAATATATTAATTATGGCAGATATTGGAGTAAATACTGTTATGAATTTTGTTGATAAGTTGAAGAAAAGAGTAAAAGAAGAAAAAATAAGTGATAGTAAGATGCTAAAAGATGTAATTATTGATGAATTATTTATAATGTATGTTGATAATGGTATCTTAAATAGCAAAATAAATTATAATAGTGAAGGACCAACTGTTATTCTATTTGTCGGTGTAAATGGTGTTGGGAAAACGACTACTATCGGTAAGATTGCTGCAAAATTAAAAAGCGATGGGAAAAAAGTTTTATTAGTAGCAGCTGATACTTTTAGAGCTGGAGCCATAGAACAAATAGAAGAATGGGGCAAAAAAATAAATGTAAGAGTAATTGCAAAGGATGTAAAAGATCCTTCAAGTGTGGTATACGATGGATTAGATATTGCAAAAAAAGAGCATTATGATATTGTATTAATAGATACTGCAGGAAGACTTCAAAATAAAGTAAACTTGATGAATGAACTTGCCAAAATAAACAAAGTAATAAAGATGCATATTGCTAGTGCACCACATGAAACACTTTTAGTAATAGATGCAACTACAGGACAAAATGGTATATCACAAGCCAAGTCATTTAAAGAAATAACTAATATTACAGGAATTGTTTTAACCAAGTTAGATGGAACCGCTAAAGGCGGAATAGTCCTTGCTATAAAGGAAGAAGTAGGAATTCCTGTTAAATATGTAGGATTAGGGGAAAAGGTTGAGGATTTAGAACCATTTGATATTGAAAAATATATTTACGGTTTGTTTAAAGAACTATAATAGAAAGGGAAATATTAATGAGGAAAAATGCTAAACCAAAAAATAAAATAGAAGACGATAAATTCTTTGAAAAATTAACATGTGTTATTGTGGGAATATTATTAATATTGTTATTGTTATTATCATTTAATCGTAGAGAATTTATTCCTGCTACTTTAATAATGTTTTCACTTCTCATGTTTTGTATCGTCTATTATTTTAGAGAAGATAAAAAGAAAACGATGTTATTAGGAGTTTTATTAGGTCTTGGAATAGGAATATTATTATTTGCAGTGTTTTTCTCATTAATGGAGATGAGTTAATATGGAAAAGAAAGCTTATACAGGTATGTTATATGATGTATATACCAATATGTTTAGTGATAGACAAAGACAATATTTTGAGGAGTATTATTATAATGACTATACTCTATCAGAAATAGCAGAAAATTTAGGAGTAAGTAGAACTGCTGTTCATAAAGCATTAAGACTTATGGAAAGAAAATTGGATGAATATGAATCTAAACTAAAATTATATGAAAAAAGAAAAAAAATAAATAAATTATTAGAAAAAGTTGATGATGAAGAATTAGTTAAAAAAATAAAGGATGTGCTTTAATGAATAAAGATATTCCAGTAATAATAGAAGATAGAGTTTTGCCGGTAGATAGCTATAGTGTAAAAAGGAATAAATCTAGTTATGGGTATGCTAATGTTATGCTTATTTCTGGACTACTTACCACTGTACTTATGTGGGTTTTGATTGTTGTATTAAATAAATAAGGAGGAACTATGAATAGTGATTCAATATTACAAAGATATTCAGATGAACTAACTAGTAAAGAATATATAACAAATCCCGCAATTGCTAGAGATGAAGAAATAAAAAAATTGATATTAGTGTTATTGACGCCAGAAAAATCTGCTATATTAGTAGGTAAACCGGGTATTGGTAAAACTGCTATTGTGGAAGGACTTGCATATAAAATAGCAAGAAATGATGTTCCCAACGTTTTAAAAGGATATAAAATATATAGAGTTAATACAACAGCACTAATAGGTAATGATAATGGCGAAAATAGAGTTCTAAAATTAGTGGAAGAATTAAAGAAATTAAATAAAGTCATACTTTTTATTGATGAAATACATACTTTAATTGGAAATGAAGCTCAAGGGGCACTGGATCTTGCTAATATGTTTAAAGAGGGACTAAGTAGAGGTTCAATTAAAATAATTGGAGCAACAACTACTTACGAATATGAAAAATATATTTTAAGGGATAAAGCATTTGTTCGAAGATTTGAAAAAATAGATGTATCAGAACCAACTCAAGAGATGTGCGTAGAAATTCTTATGAAAACACTTCCAAAACTTGAAAAACAAACCGGAGTAGTTTTGCCATATACTGATTTTGTTAAAGAAAATATTATGAAATTTATTGTAAATATGACTTCTGAGTATAAAAGAGTATATGAAATATCAGCAAGGTATCCCGATGTTGCTCTTATGATATTAAGACAAGCTTTTTCAAACGCTTTATATGTAAATAAAAGTATGGTTACGTTTAGGGAAATATATGAAGCTATAAAGAATACAAAAACAGTGTACCCAGACGTGATAAAAAAAGAATTGGCAGTATTTAAAGAAGAATTTAAAGAAGAATTAACATTAGAGAAAGTAAATGTGGAGATTTAATATCTCTTTTTATTTTTAAAAAAATGTGATAATTGATATGTAAATAATTACAAAAGTGTGATAATGTTAGTCATATCTTTTGCAAAACTGTGATATAATAAGCGTATAAAAGAGGTGAATATATGAAATTAATAGAAGTTCTAAAAGATATTGATTACGAAATAATAAAAGGGGATATAAATACCCAAATTAATAATTTATGTTATAACTCTAAAAATATTATGAAAAATGATGCTTTTATAGCATTAATAGGCCATAATAGCGATGGACATAATTACATAAATAATGCTATAGAAAAAGGTGCTAATGTAATATTTGTATCTAAAGATGTTGATATAAAAGAAAATATAACAGTTATAAAACTAAAAAACACAAGAGAAAGTTTATCATATTTGTCTTCTAATTTATTTGGAAATCCTAAAGATAAACTTAAAATAATAGGAATTACTGGTACTAAAGGAAAGACTACTACGGCCTGGATGATTAAAAAAATATTAGAATGTGATAATAAAAAAGTTGGAGTAATAGGAACAACCGGAGTATTTATCAAAGATAAACATTATGATTTAGTAAATACTACTCCTGAATCTTATGATATACATAAATACTTTAAAGAAATGGTAGATAATGGTATTGAATATGTAGTTATGGAGGTATCTTCTCAAGCATTAAAATATGGAAGAGTTGGGGGTATAACTTTTGAATATGGGGTATTTACTAACTTAACACATGATCATATTGGAGATGGAGAACACCCTAATATGGAAGATTATATCCATTCTAAATCGCTATTATTTAAAAATTCTCGTCATGGAGTATTTAATATTGATGATGATAACTATAAAAATATGATAAAAACTGCTACATGCGATATACATACATTTGGATATAATAAAGATGCTGATTTAGTATGTAAAAATGTGGAATTAATAAGAGAGAATAATTTAATTGGAATAAATTTAACTACTGAAGGAGTTATTAATGATACTTTTAAAGTAAGTACACCAGGTAAATTTTCTAGTTATAATGCCATGTGTGCAATTCTTACTACATATTTAATTGGCTGCTCTATTACTTCTATGAAAAAATCTTTAGAAAACTTTTCGGTAAAAGGAAGGGTTGAACCAGTACATGTATCAGATAAATTTAATTTACTTATAGATTATGCTCATAATGGAGTATCTATGGAAAGTATACTTACAACAATAAGAGAATATAATCCTAAGAGAATTGTATCTATTTTTGGATGTGGTGGTAATCGAAGTAAAGATAGAAGATATGAAATGGGAGAAATATCAGGTAGGTTATCAGACTTTAGTATTATAACCGCGGATAACTCTAGATATGAAAATGTTAATGATATAATTAATGACATATTAATTGGTATGCATAAAACAAATGGAAAGTATATTACCATACCTGATCGAAAAGAAGCGATAAAATATAGCATTGAAAATGCAAAAGAAGGAGATATTATTCTCTTGTTAGGAAAAGGTCATGAAGACTATCAAGAGATAAATGGTGAAAGACATCCTTTTGATGAGAGAGTAATAATAAAAGAGATATTAGATGAAATTAATAAATAAATTATTTAAGATAATCTTTTCTAAACTAACTTTTGCAATATTATTATTAATATTACAAGTAATTGTTTTATATGTATTATTTATGCTATTTTATGAATATATAGTATATTTATTCGGTGGTTTTACTTTCTTATCAATATTATTAGTATTATATATTGTTAATAGTAATGAAAACTCATCTTATAAAATTGCATGGATTATACCAATTTTGATATTCCCAGTCGTAGGTATTGCCTTTTATTGCTTTTGTCACTTACAAATATCTATATATAAAGTAAAAAAAGCTCTAGTTAAAGAACAATCTATAAGTAAAAAATATTTAACTAGTAATAAAGAAATATCATCTAATTTAGAAAAAGAAGATAAATCTACATATAATTTAATTAATTATATTAATAACACAAGTAATAATTCCGTATATAATCCTTCTGATATAAAATATTTTAAATGCGGTGAAGATATGTTTTCTTCATTAATAAATGACTTAAAGAACGCTAAAAAATATATATTTTTAGAATATTTTATTTTAGAAAAAGGCTATATGTGGGATACCATCTTAGAAATATTAAAAGAAAAAGTAAAGGAAAATGTTGAAGTAAGAGTAATGTATGATGGAATGTGTTCTTTAATGATGCTTCCTTATAATTATAAAGATGAACTTCTTAAATATAATATTAAATGTAAGATGTTTTTTCCAATTAAATTAGAGCTATCACTACATCAAAATAATAGAGATCACCGTAAAATATGTGTAATAGATGGAGATATTGCTTATACTGGTGGTATTAATATTGCAGATGAATATATTAATAAGAAGAAAAGATTTGGATATTGGAAAGATACTGCAATTAGAATTAATGGTAATTGTGTAAATAGTTATACAGTTATGTTTATAGAAATGTGGAATATTGATGGGATTGATAAGTGTCAATATAGTAAGTATATAAATAATAGTGATGTTATAAATAATAATGGATATATTATATCTTATGGTGATAATCCTTTAAATAATAAGCAAATAGGTAAAAGAGTATATATGGATATAATAAATACTGCTAAAGAGTATATAGATATAATAACCCCTTATTTAATATTAGATGAAGAGTTATTAAATTCTTTAATATATGCGAGTAATAGAGGAGTTAAAGTAAGAATTATAATGCCTCATATTCCTGATAAGAAATTAGTATATTACTTGGGTAGAAGTTATTATAAAGATTTAATTAGTAATGGTATTTCTATATATGAATACAAAAAAGGATTTACCCATGCTAAAATGTTTATAAGTGATGATATAAAAGCAGTTGTGGGCACAATTAATTTAGATTATAGAAGTTTATATTTACACTTTGAATGTGCTAGTTATATATACAAAAATAATGTTATTTCAAGTATAAAAAAAGACTATGATAATACTATTTTAGAAAGTATTAAGATAGATAAAAATGATGTAGATAAATATAATATATTTAAAAGAATAATTGGGAAAATACTTAGATTAATTTCTCCACTTATGTAATTAAAGAAATTGAGTAAAAAGGGCTTTTTATCAAATGGTGTTGGTTAATAAAAATTAACTATGATAAGCAGTATGAAGAAGTTTAAAACTGATAATTTTTTCCTTCTTTTTCTTTTATTATAGTTTTATTTATTTTTTTACATATTATTCATAAAAATGTATGTTTTTATCTGTAGTTAATAATCAATATTGTCATAAAAATAAGTAACTTTTATTAAATAAAAGTGTCACATCACAAACTAAA
>CALVSZ010000044.1 GCA_944359705.1 uncultured Bacilli bacterium
AACTCTATAATCAAATAAAACGGAATTTAATAGCTGTTAAGCCGAATAGAAAGAATCCTAGAAATAAGACAAGAACATCTAATAAGCATAGAATTAATCATAGATCCAGTTTTTAGACATTGCTTAGCTTGACAGCATTGGGTAGCAACTATCCGACACTGGTCTATGGAGGAATATAAATTCCTGTGAAGTAGAAAAAAACTTACCGTGAGGTAAGTTAGTCAAAATTTATTTTGACTTTTGTTCATAAAAAGATTTTTGAAAGAAAAGAATAATGATAATTAAAATGTTAATTTTATGTATCTTTAAAGATAATACATGGTAAATCTAAAATAGACAAACTATACTACTTATGCTATAATTAATTACGAAAAGAAAATAATATTAAAATAAAATCGGAGGAATAATTTATGGAAAATAAATTTCATTTAACAAGGGAGCAAAATGTGTTTATAGCTAAAAGAAATATAGTTGATTATATTTGGAAGAGCGCTAATTTAGAAGGTATTGGAGTTACATATCCTGAAACACAAGCAATCTATGATGGAGGTATTGTTAATGGACTTACTGTAGATAAAATAATTGCTATTAATAACTTAAAGTATGCTTGGCAATTCATTCTAGAAAATAGAGATATTGATTATGATTTTAAAGTATTATTACATATCCATAAATTAACTTGCGATAAATTAGTTTTGGATAATAATTTGGGAAAACTTAGAACTACACCTGTAAATATTGGTGGAACGACTTGGAAACCACAGTTCCCAATAGAAAGTCAAATTAAAAAAGAATTAGCAGAATTACTTAATCAGCGTGAAAAAACAAAAACTGAAATAGCAATAGAAGCCATGTTATGGATTATGAGAAGACAGATGTTTATTGATGGTAATAAAAGAGTTGGAATGTTATTTGCTAATAAAATAATGATAGATAATGGTTGTGGCATTATAACGATTTCCCAAGAAAATCAACCAACTTTTTTCGAAAAGTTAATTAAATTTTATGAATCAGGCGATAATACAGATTTAAAAAAGTGGATTTATGAAACGAGCATTGATGGAATTGATTTATAATGTGTATTTATTTATATAAAACAAGATATAATGTTTAAATTCTATTGACTTAGATTATATTATTTAATATAATATGATTAGTTTTTAAATCAAATGAAAGAGACGGTATAATATATATTTATATAGAGAGTTAGTGGTTGGTGGAAACTAATTAAATAATATTATATAGATCACTCTTGATGATCTTTTCTGATATTTAGGAAAAGACGGTCAATACCGTTATAATATTTAAAGCGCATGTATATGAAATAAGGTGGTACCGCGGGTATTCTCGTCCTTATATTGTATATGTGCTTTTTTTGGAGGTAAACAATAGCTACTATGGAAAACAAATAATAGAAGAATTATCTAAAAAACTTACAAAAGAATTTGGTAGTGGTTTTTCTTCAGTTAGTATAAGAAGAATGAGAAGATTTTATGAATATTATCCAAATTGGTCGACAGTGTCGACTGATTTGAGTTTAAAATAGATAGGAAAGAAGAAAAAGAAATGTTAGAAATGAAAAAAGATTTTATAGGAGGAGATAATAATGAAAAAATTTAAAGAATTAAGTAAAGATAGTTATATTGAAAATGAAAAGAAATATATTGATTTTTGGAATAAGATAGATATTCTTAATAAATCAATTGACAAAGGAGATAAGTATTGGGTATTTTATGATGGACCAGCATTTGCTAATGGATTTCCAGGACTTCATCATATGGTAGCTAAAAATTTAAAAGATATTGTATGCAAATATAAGACAATGCAAGGATATAAAGTAATTAGAAAAATAGGATGGGATACTCATGGACTTCCAATTGAAAACCATGTTGAGAAGAAAATGGGATTTAAAACCAAAAAAGATATTGAAGCATTTGGTATAGAAAACTTTAATAAAGAATGTCGTAAAAGTGTAAGAGAAAATGAAGCAGCATTTACTGATTTAACTCATAAGATGGGACAATTTATTGATACAGAAAATCCATACTTAACATATAAGAATGAATATATTGAAACTGAATGGTGGATACTTAAGAAATTCTTTGAAGAAGGATTATTTTATGAAGGAACAAAAGTAACTCCATATTGTCCTAGATGTGGAACAGGACTTGCTTCTCATGAAGTTGCTCAAGGATATAAAAGTGTTGATGTAAATACTGTTATAGTACCTTTTAAAGTTAAAAATAAAGATGAATATTTCTTAGTATGGACAACAACACCTTGGACACTTCTTGCAAATGTTGCTTTATGTGTAAATCCTAATGAAGACTATGTTAAAGTATCTTCGCAAGGATATACATTTATATTAGCGGCATCTCTTAAGGATAAAGTAGTAGGAGAAGCATCAGAAATAATAGAAACATTTAAAGGAAAAGACCTAGAAAATATAGAGTATGAGCAACTACTACCTTTTATAAAAGTAGAAGGAAAAGCATTTATTGTAACGTGTGATGAATATGTTACGATGGAAGACGGAACAGGTATAGTCCATATTGCTCCAGCATTTGGAGAAGATGACTCAAGAGTAGGTAAAGAATACGGCTTATCTTATATAAATCCCGTTGGACTAGATGGAACATACACTGAAGGCCCTTGGAAAGGAACTCTTGTATTTGATGCTGATTTAGAAGTTATTAAATACTTAAAATCTAATGATAAATTATTTAAAAAGCAAAAGATAACTCACGATTATCCGCATTGTTGGAGATGTGATAGTCCACTTATTTATTACACAATGCCTAGTTATTATATAGCAGTATCAAAATTACGTGATAAGTTAGTAGAAGCTAATAGTAAAGTTAATTGGTATCCAGAATATGTAGGAACTAAAAGATTTAAAAATTGGCTTATGAATGCTAAAGATTGGGCAGTATCCAGAACAAGATATTGGGGAGCACCAATTCCATACTTTAAGTGTGAATGTGGACATTCAGAAATGATTGGTTCAATAGAAGAATTAAAAGAAAAAGCTACTACTAAGATTAAAGATGATTTAGATTTACATAAACCTTATATTGATAATATCCATATTAAGTGCCCTAAATGTGGTAAAGATATGACAAGAATACCTGATGTACTTGATTGTTGGTTTGATTCAGGAAGTATGCCTTTTGCCCAATATCATTATCCTTTTGAGAATAAAGAACTTTGGGAGAGTCAATTTCCAGCCGACTTTATTTGTGAGGGAATAGATCAAACTAGAGGATGGTTCTATACACTTTTAGTAATATCTACTTTTATAAAAGGATGTGCACCATTTAAAAATGTCTTGGTAAATGATTTACTTCTAGATGCTGAAGGTAAAAAAATGAGTAAATCAAGAGGTAATATTGTGGAACCATTTACTACTATGAAAGAATATGGCGCAGATACCGTAAGATTTTATTTACCTTATGTATCACCAGTATGGACACCACTTAAATTTGATATTGGTGGCCTTAAAGAAGTATATTCTAAATTCTTTAATCCTTTAAAGAACACTTATACATTCTTTACAACTTATGCAAATATTGATGGTATTGATACTGATATGTTTGATGTATCTTATGATAATTTAGAAGAAATAGATAAATGGTTAATATCTAAATATAATAAATTATTAAAAGAAGTGACTAGTTATTATGAAGAATATGATTTAAATAAAGTAGCAAGAAGTTTAGCTAATTTTGTAAGTGAAGACTTGTCTAATTGGTATATTAGAAGAAATAGAGATAGATTTTGGGGAAGTAATCTAGATAACTCTAAGAAGAGTGTATATCAAACAACATATAATGTTTTAGTGGGATTATCCCAAATGATTGCACCAATTACTCCATATATAAGTGAAGAGATATATCAAAACTTAACTGGAGAAGAATCAGTTCATTTAAGTAGTTTTCCTAAGTATGATGAAAAACTAATAGATGAAAAACTAGAAGAAAAAATGGATTTAGTAAGAGATTTAATTAGTATTGGCAGAAATGTTCGTGAAGAAGTTAAAATTAAAGTAAGACAACCAATCAGCGAAATAATATTAGATAAAAATTATAAGAAAATTATTAGTAATTTAGAAGACTTAATTAAAGAAGAATTAAATGTTAAGAATATTACTTATGAAAGTAATTTAGATAAATATATGAATATTGAATATAAACCTAATTATAAATTAGTAGGTAAAATATTTGGTTCTAATATGAAAGATTTTGCAAACTACTTATCTACTATAAGTACTAGTGATATAGAGTTATTAAATAAAAACAATTTAAATATTACTTTAAACGGTACATCTTATGATATAACTAAAGATATGGTAGAGATTAGAATATCTTCTAAAGAAGGATATGATGTAGCTACAGATAATAATAAATTTGTTATATTAAATACTAATTTAACTAGTGAATTATTAAATGAAGGGCTTGCACGTGAGACAGTATCTAAAGTTCAACAATTAAGAAAAAATAGTGGCTTTGATATAGCAGATAGAATTAATATTTATTACAGTAGTGATGAAGAATATACAAATAGAATAAAAGACTTTATCTCATTTATTAAAGATGAAACATTATGTATTAATTTAGTAAAAGATAATAATATAAAAGATAATTTAGTAGATATAAATGAATATAAAGTATATTTTAAATTAGAAAGAGAAAAATAATTCTCTTTTTTTGCATAAAAAATAGTGCTTATCACATAATATATAATAATCCGTAAAAAGAATACGGAAAATATTGACTATATTTAGGAGATGACTTATAATGAGTTTAAGAGGTGATATAATGCTTTGTAAATTTAAAGTGAAAGGATATAAATGTTTTGATAAAGAGATAGAACTTGATTTAGAAAAGCATAATGATTATCAATTTAATAAATGTATGATTAAAAATGGTATCATTAACAAGGCAATAATATATGGAAAAAATGGTTCAGGTAAAACTAATATGGGCCTTGCCATATTTGATATAATGTTTCATTTAACAGATAAAAATAGAAATATGGAACCAATAATATCTCAAAACTATATTAATATGGATTCTAAGCATAAATACGTAGATTTTTATTATGAGTTTTTGATAAATAATGATAGAATTATTTATAAATATGGTAAAGAAAGTTTGTATAAAATAGTATACGAAGAAGTTATTTATAATGGTAAAGTAATAATTAATTATGATTATTCTAATCCGGGTAAAAGAGAAATAAATATAGAAGAAGCTAAAAATTTAAATTTTAAATATAATGATGAAGATATATCTATTGTAAAATATATTTGCAATAATACTATATTAAAAGAAGACAATCCTTTATCAGAATTAATGGACTTTGTAAATGGTATGTTATGGTTTAGAAGTGTTGATTTTAATGGTTTTATAGGACTTAGAAATACTTCAAATTCGTTAGATAATATTATTATTGATAATAATAAATTAAAAGAATTTTCCCAGTTTCTTATTGATAATGATATAAACTATAATTTAACAGAAATTAAATTCCCTACAGGAAAAGTAATTGGAGTAAAAAAAGAAAATGGAATAACTACTTTTAAGAGTATAGCATCTTCAGGAACTTTAGCATTATGGTTATATTATTGTTGGGAAATATATTTTGATAAAATAACATTTCTATTTATTGATGAATTTGATGCTACGTATCATTTTGAATTAGCGGCAAATATTGTAAGAAGATTAAATGATAAAACTAATTTTCAAACAATATTAACTAGTCATAATACGTATTTAATGTCTAATAAACTAACTAGACCAGATTGTACATTTATTATAGATAATAATTTTATAAGAAATTTATCTTCATGTACTGAAAAAGAATTAAGAGAAGCCCATAATATTGAAAAATTATATCGAGAAGGAGCTTTCATTGATTAATGGATAAAATACTTTTCATATGTGAAGGAAGTCATACAGAGAAGAAGTTTTGTAAGTTAATTATTGAAAAGTACTTTATTCAAAATGAAAGAAAAAAAGAATATGTCGCTTTTGGTACTAATATATATGGACTTTATGATGAACTTTCTAAAGATTATGGATTAGATATAGTAGAATTAATTAAAGAAAAAGCCAAAAAGAAAAATGATATGGTTAATTATTCCAAATTAAATAGTGGGGTGAATAAAAATTTAATTATTTTAGGAGGTATAAAATAATAGATATTGCAGTCAAAAAATTTGACCACAAATTATAATAATCAGAAGGTGCTGTAGAAGTAAGTATTATTTTCTTATAAAATTTAGAAAAATATTTTCAAGTAGTTTAATGAATAGTCGAATGTTAATAAATCATGAGAATAGAATATTAAAACTAGAGGCAACTTTTTATAAAAATTATAAAAAAATAATACTATATTTTTTGAAGGACAAATATTTAATACTTATGTACTTTTATTAGATATATTTGACACTGCAAAAGAAGAAGTATTATTATTGATAATTATGCTAGAAAAGAGTTATTGAAAATTTTAAAAAAGATAATTATAAATTTAAAAATATAGATATATTTTATGTATGGCATCATTTAAAGATTTAGGTAAAAAATGTTTTTCTGTTAATAAAATGGAATCTAAAGAATTAATTAATAAAATTTTTAAATAATATTAGTAATAGAAGATGTTTAACTTTAATAATAAAAAATATATTAACAACAATGATGATGATAACTAAATGTGAAAAAATCGTATAAAATTATATTTATATGTATTTTTTATGCATAAAATTCTTCACAAATGTGAAAAAATATAATATAATAGTTGTGAGGAGGAGGTATATATGTTAATAGGCTTTAAAGTTAAAAATTTTAAATCTTTTAAAGATTTACAACACTTTTCTATGTTAGCAGGTAAGGTTAGAAATAATGAAAGTCATATTAATGATATAAATGGGAGAAAAATTTTAAAGTTTTCAGGAATGTATGGCGCCAATGGATCTGGGAAAAGTAATTTTATTGAAGCAATTAGTATTTTTCAAGAATTAATTAATAAAGGTATCAATTCTTTTGTTAGTAATATTTATTATCGTGGTGCTAATTCTAATAAGAATGATAGTTCTTATTTTGAATATGAAATAGCTTTAAATAACAAATTATATTCTTATGGATTTGAAATAAATTTTTCTAAAAAAGAAATTATTTCGGAATGGTTAATTGATATGACAAAACCTAAAGAAAAAATAATATTTGAAAGAGACTTACTAAAAGAAATATATAAATCTGATATATTAAATAAAAAATATAATAATTACGAAAATTGTTTACTTGAAATGAAAAGTAATAAAAATGATTTGTTTTTAAAAGAAATGAATAGACGTTTAATAATGTCTAAAACAAAAGATGAATATTATATAGATATAATATTAGTATTTAAATTTTTAATGTATGACACTAATATTATAATGCCAAGAACTCATAATTTATTTGGAATTGATTTTATAAGAGATAAAGAAAAAATATTAAAAATATTAAAAAAATTAGATATAAATATAGTTGATATTATTGAGGAACAAAGTGATTTAAATATAATAAATTATAAATTGTCAAAATTAGAATTTTCTAATTTAATTGATGACTTAAATAATTTGTCTTTAAGATTTAAAAATTTAAAATGTACTTTAAGAATTGAAAATGATCTATATACAATTAGAAAAAATAGTAATGGTTATGATGTTAGCACTTTAAAATTTAAACATGAAAATTCTGATAATAGTTTTGGTGCTTATGAGGAATCGGATGGTACTATTAGAATACTTGAATTAATAAATATATTGCTTACTAATAATAAATTGTTCTTAATCGATGAATTAGATAGCAGTCTTCATCCTTTATTAGTGGATGGTTTATTAAAAATATTTCTATCTTCTAATATAAACAATCAATTAATAATTACAACTCATGAATCTAAAACATTAAACTTTGAGTTAGTAAGAAGAGATGAAATATGGTTTTCAGAAAAAGATAAAAATGGTATGTCTAGAATTTATTCGCTAGAAGAATATAAAGATGTAGCTAGGTTTGATAAAAAAATTGATAAAGCATATTTAGAAGGAAGATTTGGAGCTATATCCAACATAGATACGAATTATGAGAATTAATGAAGAATTTGCTAAAATAAGAAAATCTGAAATAATAAGTTATAAACCTAAAATTATTATAGCGTCCGAAGGAAGTTGTTCTGAACCAAAGTATTTTGATGGTTTAAATCAATCTGTTTTAACAGAAAATAAAAATATTATAAATTTATTAAAAGATTATGCTTATAGAACAAATAGTCATCCTAATTTTATAGTGGATATGTATCGTGAGTTTCTAATAAATAATAATGGTATGATTTCTGTAAAAGAAATTAAAAATAAAATATCTAATTATAATAGAGATAATGGTAATAATATTGATGTAAACAAAATATATAGTTTAATAGATAAATTATATAAAGAAGAATATATTATTCCTTTTGATAATATAGAGAATTTTCTTTTATTAATTCTGAAGGAAGAAATTTTTAAAGATTTTGTAATTAATTTTGTTGATTATTTTAATGCTCAAAATATTACTTATTCTCCAGAAACTGATTCTATTAATATTGTTATTGATAGAGATAAAGATAATTTCTTTGATTATCAATATGACAATGTTCTTAATTTTTGTAATGAAAATAACGTTAATTTATTTGTAAGTAATCCAAATTTTGAATTTTGGTTAATGCTTCATTTTGATGAAATTAATAAATTAGATAAGAATAAGATGTATGAAAATAAAAAAGTAAGTAGTAAAAGAAGATATTTAGAACAACAATTACATTTAATTTGTAAATATAAGAAAGATAGATATGATTTTAAAATATTTGAATCACGAATAAATACTGCTATAAAAAATGAAAGAAATTATTGTGAAGATATATATGAACTAAAAAATAATTTAGGAAGTAATGTTGGTAAGTTAGTTGAGATTATTATAAATGATGATATAAATAAGAATGCATAATTGCATTTTTTTCTATATATAATTAAAAATATCACGGAATGAATTCCCAAAATATCACGGAATGAAAATGAGAAATATCACGGAATAGAAAGGAAATATCTAAAAATACTGGACCAGTTGATTTAAGATATTTAGCTAAATTAATATTAAGGGGGGGGTTTCCTGGTAATTTAAATTATTCATCTATTGATGCCCAAAAAATAATAAAAGAATATATAGATATAATTATGGATGATGATATAAATAGAATAGATGGGATTAATAGAGATAAACATAAATTTAAATTATTGTTGAAATCTCTTGCAAGAAATGAAAGTACAACAGTAAGTAATTTAACAATAAAAAAAGATATTAAAGATATAGATAATGAAGATATTGATGTAGATACAGTAGCAGCATATTTAAATGTCTTAGATAGATTATTTTTATTAGATAATGATTCCCCGTTTTCTATTAATATAAGATCTAGTGTAAGAGTAAAACAATCAGAAAAAAGACATTTTGCAGATCCTTCTATATCATGTGCTTTATTAAATTTAACTGAAGATAAATTAATTAATGATTTAGAAACATTTGGTTTTATGTTTGAGGCTATGGTTATTAGAGATTTAAAAATATATGCTGATTCATTTGACGCTAAATGTTATCATTATCAAGATTATTTAAATAGAGAAGTAGACTTTATTATTGAATTAGAAAACGGTTCTTGGTGTGCATTTGAAA
Organism: uncultured Bacilli bacterium; assembly: GCA_944359705.1. GTDB lineage: Bacteria > Bacillota_I > Bacilli_A > RF39 > UBA660 > CALVVX01. Next base: position 9,747 of record CALVSZ010000044.1, read on the forward strand.
TAAAGTTAGGGGTTAATGCTATTGAAGGATCTGCTTCTAAATTAATAGAATTAAGTAATTCTATTAAAGAAGAAAAAGGAATAACTCCCTCTATATTATGTGTAATATGTGGGCTATCAAATGCTGCATATAAAAGAGAAGATGGAGTATACGTTATACCTATAACAGCACTTAAAAATTAATTATAAAAAAAGCTTTTCTATTCTTGTAGAAATGCTTTTTTTATGCTAATATATTATTAGAATAGAAAGTAGGAGATAACATGAGAAAAGTATTAAGTGATAAAAAAACAATAATAACAGTATTATCAATAATATTAGTATTAACTATAATGTCATCTACAACATATGCAATATTTTTTAGAGTAAATACTTTTGAAAATACAGAGAGTTATACAGCAGGAGTATTAGATATACAAGTAGAAGAAGGAAGTACTCTATCTTTAGCTAATACTCTACCTATTACTGATAGTGAAGGAGCTAGTCTTACTCCATATACTTTTACTGTAAAAAATGTAGGTAATTTAACATATACATTTGATTTAAAGATGTTATCAACTACTAGTAGTAATCCAATTAATTCTTCTTATATTAAAGTAAAATTAGATAATAATGAACCAGTCTTATTATCTAGTTTAACTAATGGAATAATAGGAAGTGATATTACATTAAGTCCGGGTAAATCTATTACTATGTCTATTAGAATATGGTTAGATATTAATACTCCAAATACAGAGATTGGAAAGAGTTTTAGTGCTAAGATAGTAACTGATGGGGTAGGTAGTGAATATGTTAAACCTAATACAGGAGCAGCTACTATATCAAATATTTTTACAAGTGCAGATAAAACTACCGTAACAAATAATAATGTAGAATATCAATATGCAGAATCAGTTGGAATGATGGAAGATGTTGGAGGAAATATTCGTTATTATGGAGCGTATCCTAATAACTATGTATCATTTAATAATGAATTATGGAGAATAATTGGCGTGTTTAAAGATATAGATGATGGAACAGGCAAAACAGAAACAAGAATAAAGATAGCAAGAAGTGAGAGTATTGGTAATTATGAATGGGATGATAATGAGAATGAATGGTCAACATCAACATTACAAACTTACTTAAATGGAACGTATTTAAATGGTTTAACTTCAGAAGCACAGGGAATGGTAGACAATGCTAAATGGAATTTAGGAGGTAGTTCTACTTATCAAGGTTTATATGCTAATGATTATTATACATTTGAAAGGGGAACAACCGTATATTCTGGAAGAAGTACTGAATGGATAGGGAAAGTAGCCTTAATGTATCCATCTGATTATATGTATGCAGGTGATTTATCTAAATGTAGTAAAGACGGATATAACTGGGATACTGATCAAACTAACTGCCGTGATACATCATGGCTTCGAAATACAAGCGCTACCCAGTGGACACTTACTCCTCTCTCCGGTGGTTCCGGCGGCGTCTTTTGCGTGGACGGTTCTGGCTTTGTCGGCATCCTCTACGTTACGAATTCTTTCGCCTCCCGGCCAGTCCTTTATCTAGCCTCAACAGTAGAAATAACTGGAGGAGAAGGCACTTCAGGAAATCCGTTTACCTTAAATTAACAGCAATACATAAAAGAGGAATATAGAAGGCGAAAGTCTTCTTTTCCTCATCCTAGGGGAGTATGTAATACTCCTCTAGGTAAGCCTTGTGGATACCCGTATAATAAGGCTCTTGACATTTGAGTGGGGAGCAAATTGGAAAACTTCACACCTATTTGGTGGGGAGTTTTCTTCATATATCTAC
>CALVSZ010000045.1 GCA_944359705.1 uncultured Bacilli bacterium
CACCTCCTTTCGGAGGTGTATTATACCACAACCCTTAACTCTTTTTTATTAATGTCTACTTTAAGGGGTGCATTTCATAATTAGCCTCTTTTTATTAATCCTAATTTATCAATTATTGGTAAAAAGCTTTCCGTATTATCTTTTCTCTCGTCTAATGGTGGTACATGATATAAAACATTAATACCTATTTCAACTTCAAAATCAGATATTTCACCTCTAGTTAAAATACATTTATTTAAAATAACATTTTTATTTTGAAGTCTTTGAAATGCTCTATTATCTAGCATAACTGTTTTAGAAAGTTTAAGTGTAGATGGTTCTACTAAATATAACATATCTGTACATAAACTTTCTCCACCACTATTTAAATCAATAATAAACATATCACTATTATCATTTTGAATAAAACTAGCTACATCATTATAATTTAAAGATACAAGATTTTCATCTCTAAAGTACATAAAATCTCTTTTATCTACTTCTATAGCCTTCGTAGTATAATAACCAGATAAAGCTTTATAAAACATATATGCAAATGTTGTAGCCCCAGCATGAGATGTTACATTTTTAATACCAATAATTCGCTTAGAACCAAAGTTCATGCTTACAGGCGCATTAGATATGTTATTAGAATAATTATTACTAACGTTATTATTCACATTATTAGAGCCACTAACATTATGTAGATGCGCTACATCTCTATAAATGTTAGGATGCTCATATAAATAAATTAATCCATCCTTATTTCTTGTAAAATTATAAATTCCTAAACTTATAATTTGTGATAAAAATTGTGGACTAGTACAATAAGGATCGTCATCTAAAAGTAAAATTATTCTACTCATATCTAAATTCATAGAAAGTTTTTGCAAATTTTGAGGATTCTTATAATCCTTTATTGCAGTAATATCTAAAAACATTCTATTGAAGAAAAAACTGGAGAAAGAACTAATAATTTCATCAACAGTAAATTCTCCATTTATATTTTTTATAATATCATAATTTAAACTATTTAATAAATCCTTATATTTATTAGAAATTATTACATTCATAAATCCTCCTTATTTTCCAACTAATCTAGTTTCTCCTTTTATTGGAACAAGTATATTACTATCTACAAATGGTATCGATAATGGCAATTGAATTTCTATAAAAGTTATTACTTCATAATATTTTCCTCTAACTTCATCACTAGCTTTTTCAAAAACACAATAACCTCTACTGTTGCATGTAGAATATTGTACACGACTACTATTAGGGCCTACACTGCTTACGTAGTAATCCATACCAGAAACATACTCATCAATAGTATCTTGAATTGCTGTATCATAATCGCCATGTTCTTCTATATAATTTATTATTGAATTTTTAACTCTAAAAGCTTTCGTATAACTAAGTGCTATTGCAATAAACGAAATATATAAAGCAAAAAATATCAACATAAGCTTTATAAAGAATGCTCCACCAAATGCATCTCTCATTATATACTCACCCCAATCATTAAAGATTCTTTATAGGAATTCTAACTTCTCCCTTGATAGGAACAGTAAAAGATATACCAGCTAAATTATCAAATCCAAAGAAACTAACTTGAACAAAAGTAGTTACAACATAATTAGTACCACTGTAGTCAATTGTTTCCATTATACAATAACCTTGCTGTTGACATTCAGTTCCTGGCTTATCTGCGGCATAACTAGCTGTAGGTCCACTTTGTGCAGCTACATTATAACTAATTTTACTTAAATAAGCATCAATTTGATCTTTACAAATATCAAATCCCTCATATTTTTCTATTAAATCAATAATACCATTTTTAGCTTTAAATGCCTTAGCATAATTTAATGCAACTGCAATAAAACATACGTATATTATCAAAAATATTAACATAAGTTTTATCATAAAAGCTCCACCAAATGCATCTCTCATCTTTTACTCACCTTCTTCTATACACAACGTCCTAGTGCTTCATCCCACGTTTGACCAGCTGGGCATCCAGCATCAGCAGCTCCACCAAAAGAATTTTGAATCCAGTTAGTTATTTGTGGCCACATTAAAGCCATAATACCCGCTATAACTGCTATTGCAACAATAGTAACTACTGTCATATTTAATTCACCTGTCGCTTCTTTCATCCATAACTACCTCCTTTCAATATCTCCCTTAAATATTCTTATATTTCAACTTATATTAACCAGTACTGTCACCCATTAACATAAATATTGAAACCAATAGTAATAACATTGTACCTCCACCAGTACAAACAAGCATAGCCATTGTCTTCTTTTCCATTCTCTCTAAACGAGCTTTATATTTTTGCTCTCTTGCTTTATTTTGAAGTGAAGATACAGTCCTTGCAAAAGCATTTAACTGCTCATGCTTCTTTTCTTGTTCTCCAAGACCTAATCTATATAATAAACGCATCATACGCATTGAATCTCTAACTGGATACATCTGAGCAAACTCCATATAAGGATTAATACTAGAATCTCCTGCTTCTATCTTAGCAATCATTTCTCTTAATCCTGGTTTAAAAACTTCTGGAGCATCATCAATTGATCTAGCTAAAGCTACTGGAACAGTATAATGCTGAATCAAAACTTCTAAACTCTTTAAATAGTATGGCAATAATGAATCTATTTCATTCAAATGTTTTTTATAAAAACTTTTTAAATTACTATAGTCTGACTTAAATACTACAAATCCCAATACTATTGCAATAATAATATTAATAAAACTTAAGTTAGAAATAAATACAAATAATACTACTACTATAGTTAACATACCATTTCTAATTCTTTTGTTAAATAATGAATCAACATCAACTATTCTATCACCATATTTAGCTCTAAGTAAAAATTCATAGTCTTTTTCTTTTAATGTATCAAATAATCGTTTATTATCCCCTAGAAAGGATTTAGTACTTATTTTTTTATTATATATAAGTACAAAGAAAATAATTACACCTACTAATAATATTTCCATTATTCAGCACCTACATTCTCATTATAATATTTTTCACCACTGAGTAAAAATAAACTATTAATAATAACTACTGCATGAATTATAATTTTTACAAAAAACACATCTAACATTGAAATATATGTTGGTACACTTATTAATAATTGAATTAACATAACAAGTCCATATAAAGCAACACCATAAATAAGAAATTGTTTATGGAAATTACTCCTATCCATTCTATCTCTATAAACTCCTTCTACAAGCATATCGATATCATTTAACATATTATCAAATGTTTCTCCGGTATTTTTAGCACCTTCTTTAGTTACTTGTAAAAATAATTGATGCATATTTTTTACCATATAAAACGGATATTTAGAATCAAAATATTTAATTGAATCATAAACATCACCTTTTTCATATGATAGCGATATCATTGTCTTTACGTCTGATAAGATTGGTTCTTCTAAAACTCCTGAGTTAACAACACCTTCTAGTGATTTTACAAAAGCATTAGTAGTCGCAAACTCGAGAATTGTATTAGTACAATATACTTGAATTTGTTCAAAAATATATTCGCTATATTGTCTTTTACATCTTAAATAATTTAGATATGGTATAACAGAAATAGCTATTACTATGTATACAACACAAATAATAATATTATAGAAATACATATAACTAACTACTCCTGCTAAAACTGCAAAACCGGCAACTTGAGCAGTATATTGTGCTGGTGTAAAATCAAGTCCTAGTTCTTTAATTTTTTCACGCATCTTCTTATATGTATATGGAACATATTTTTCATATAAAGAATTCGCTTGTTCAGAAATAAAACTATAAACACTTTTATCACTTTTCTTTCTATATAAAATAAGAAAGATAAGAATAACACCTACTAATATAAATTCCATAAATTCACCACCTTTATGTTGCTTGAGTTTGATTATTTAAGTTTGTATATTGTATAGATTGATTAGGAACAGACTGAACTGGTCTTTGCGCAAGATTAGCATTATAATATTGATTATAATTAGGCATAGCACTTTGATTATTATTTGGATATTGATTAGCGCTATTTACATTAACTGCATTATTATTATTTACATTTAATGGATTATCAGTTTGTTCCTTAAATACTTCTTTTACCAAAATATCTTTAGGTAAAATTACACCTTGTGATTCTAGATATTCTAACAAATAAGAAGTTGGATTATATATATTAACAGTCCCTTCCGGAGTCTTTTTATAAATAGTATGTGATTTTGGTTCATTAGTATCTTTTGTTACATAAAATTCTGTTACCTCAGAAACTTCACGATGAAATCTTTGATATTTAGCGCTATAATATCCCTTTATATGTACGCCTAGTTGAACATACCTATGTATACTTCTTAAGAACTGCTCTAAATCAATATTTGATTCTAGCAAACTATATAAACGGCTAGGAATAGATGCTGCTTTATCAGCATGGATAGTAGATAATATATTGTGTCCTGATGATATTGAGTTTCTAACAGCCATAACTGCTTCTGCACTTCTTACTTCCGATAAAAGAATCCATCTTGGGTTTTGACGCATACATGTAACTAACACATCAGAATATGATGCTATATTATTAGTTTTCATAGCAACGATATCACGGTGAGGGAATATTTTATCCAAATGAAGTTCCAATGTATCCTCAATTGTAATAATTTTCTCGTTTTCCTTAGTATGCGCAGCTAAATATTTTATAAATTCTGTTTTACCTGAACCAGTTTCTCCGCTTACTAAAATATTACAGTGTCCTTCAACACATTTAAGCAAAAAATCATGAATATCTAGTCTGATATAATCTTCTTGAATAATTTTTTCTTTTTGTAATCTTATTTTAGCTGGAGTTTTACGAATCAATACTGCAATTCCATTTTTAGCAATTGAATCATGAACAAAATTCATACGAAGTTCTGCACTTTCAGCATCCAGGAAGGGATTAGCCATATTAAATGACTTTCCCATGGTATTAGCACACTGAAAGGCTATTTTTTCCATTAAAGCATTATCTATACCAGTATTTTCTACTCTATATACTCCTTTAGATAAAGTTTTTAACCACACTTGTCCACCATTACTATACGATATATCGGTAATGTCATCAGTATCTAAAAACACTTTTAGAGGCCCAAAATCTACTTGTGAAAACTCGTTTTCCATAGCATCACTCCTCTACTGTTTCATTGTTTTCCGTATTATTTTCACCATTATTTTCTTCGTTATTTTCTAAATTATCCTCAATTAAATCATCAAAACTTGGAAGTTCAGATACATCTACTGTTATTGTTTTATCTAAAATAAAGTTTTCTATATCTTTACTACTTACTTCTACTGCATCATCATCAGTTACAGTACTAGTATTTGGAACTATTATTAATTCAGCTGAATAATCTTTTAAATATAAAGCTTTTCTTAATAATAAATGTGTTTCTTCAGGAACTGCAAATAACATATATGCTGGTGTTCTATCTTCACTTGTAGATTCAAATACATGTTTTCCAGCGCTATCTTTAACTGCTAGTATTTTAATATTACTAACAAACTTACCTAACATTAACTTACCTTCGTCATTCATTGCTTTAAAGTATATATTAATGTATGAATCAGGCATCATAGAGTTAGCATAAGTTGTACTCATATTAACTGGATAATTTATAACTGTATATCCTTCAGGAACATTCATAAGAGAATTATCAGGTAAATATTTTGACTCAATTAATAATTCCGTATAAAATAAACTACCTTTTGCTATTATTGTATTATAATTAGAATATTTTCCAACAATACTATTTGAATCACTATAATAGCTACCTTTCCCTTTTACAAATGCTTCAGGAACTTCCATATAACCAATTAAGTCTGTTGTAATTAAAGTTTTAGGTTGTATAGTTTGAACTGCATATGGAAGTCTAACTAATTTTACTTTTTGATTAATTCTATATTGATAACCAAAATATAATATAAATAAACACAAAACTACCCCAATTATGGTAACAGTATTTTTATTACCAATAAACTTTTTTAGTGCATTATTTAAAGTATTCATAAATCCTCCTTTTATGGTTTTGCCTCTAAAATACCATCTAATTTATTTTGTATCGAAAAATCTTGTTCATCTGTATGATATACTTGAACAGATCCAATACCATTATTTATTATAATACTTGCTTTAGGCGGAGACTCTATAATATCATAAAACGTAATCGTATATCCTGTTGATGTATAATTTACAGATTCAGAAAATCTCCTTGTAAAGTTTTCAACAAATTTTTCTTGAACAATTTTTACTTCTCCAGTATCTCTATAATACGCTAAATCTATTGAATCTAACATAGCAGCTTCCGTAACTTCACGTAATAAATAATAATCTTGCTCATTATTTGTAGTTATTCTTTGGAATAATATTATTATTACTATACCACATAGACCTGCGGCAACTAATCCTACCTGTGCGAATGACCATTTCATGGTGTATCATCCTCCGGATCATATACTCCAAGTGCTGAATGGTTAGTATTTACATTAGACTCAAACAAATATCCAAATTGTCCAGTTATAAATGAACTATTACCATTTTTATCTAATGTATCTTCATAATCTATATATGTAGTATTGCTATTATATTGCTTAATTGCATTAACATCATTATTTTCCAAATAAACTATATATTCTATATTATTAGTAGTACTATAAGTATCAATCAATCTTTCTTGATTTACCTGAAAGAATATCCAATCTTGCCAATTTACGCCAGGAGTTCTATTTGGGAAAGGATTATCTAATGCTATTGGTCTAAAGAAGTATAAATAACCACCTTTTTCCAAATCGAATAATTCTTGTCTACAACTGACACCACAGTCATAAGTAAATCCCCAATCCATATTAGTTAACATACTAATTTTTACTGGTTCGTTACGATTTCCATCAGCGTTAAGTCTTACTGGAAAATTAGAAGTACCAGTTGGGTATTTTAATGGAATATAGTATAAATTACCACCATCTATCTCTGTATTTTCATCGCAACTATCTTTATAAGAAACATTAGCATCATAAATATTAATACACGCGTGTTTTATACGATAACTAGCAGAATATCTTACTACTTGTTTTGGCATCCAAGAACTAGTTGTTACACTATTTGAAGTCCATTCCCCCCCCATATTTTTAAATTCAAATTCTTTTTCTTTATTTGAATCATATGATTCGGGATTACTGTTTGTTATCTGTGGTTCTTGTAAAAATCCGCTCATTACTTCTGCTATTTTTTTTACTTCATTTGAATTATCTGAACAATCAATACCAGAAGATTGATTAGAGCCAAAACAACTGTATGTACCAGTTTTTATATCATTGCAACCGCTAGGTTCAGCATCTTCAGTTTCAGATCTAGATGAGCTTGAAACCGTACAAGTGCATCTTCCACCATAGCAACTCATATTACTAGAACAAGCTCTATCATAATATTCAGGATCCAATTCATAAATAGATGCAGATACCATTAAAGTTTCATCAGTTCTATATGTATATGTACACTCAGGATTTTCTCCTCCCCCACTTACAGAAACAGAACTAGTAGAAGTAATTGTACCGTCTCCATAATCTCTAGTAGAACCATCAGGAGCACTTTTAGTTGGACATGTGTATACAACTTGTTTTTCATAAATTTCATAAGTAGCATCGCATAGTTTATAATATGCATTTGCATTATAATCTACTGAAAAATCAAAACCTCCTCCAGAATATTGAGAATTAGGATTTAATGTAAAATTTAAATATCCTTCTTGTGTAAGTGATGCATCCCAAGTAATTTTTTCTTGCAACTCTCTAGTACAGTAATCAGTACCATTATCGTTTTTCCCTTTATCCAAGTCTTTATAATATGTTCTATGATCGGAATCACTAGTTGATATTGTTCTATTTGTACTTAAATTACGTTCATTTTTAGTTTGTTTATAATTTGCTCCCGTACAATTTAAAGTTTTATTTGCTAAATCATTTCCTGAAGCAGAATCAGGTGGACATTCATCATTATTTAACGGATCGTCTTCGTCCTCTTCAATACAGTCAGCAGATTCATATTCAATAGTAACATCAGCTGCTACTGGTATTAAATAACTATAACTTCCAGGATTGTTTTTTATTAAATTCTTTATATATTCTGTAGGTTCATCCCAACTTCTCGTAACTGTTGCATTTAGAGTACCAATACCATCTACAACACCGCCATCAGAAAACGAAACTTGCGGATTTTTTGCAGGCATAGTCTCATTTCTAAATCTTTCAGAATCTGTTGTAGATCCTCCTGCCCCTCCAGTATATTCACCGCCACCAACTACACCATAGTTGGTATAATATTTACCTAATTTACATACATCTTTATTTCCACCTACATTATAGCATTCTTCTGCATTACCATGAACTATTGACATAAAAGTTAAAAAATCACTTTCAGTCATACTTCTAACATTGGTAGTAGTAATGCTTAAAATTCTTGCATCTTCCGGCAAATCATTGTAAAACGCCGTAGAATACGTAGTAGTTCTTCCAGAAGTACCGCTCGAAGCCTCACTAAACAAATAAGTTCTAGTTTCTGGTTCGCATTTTTTTACTTCGTCTTCTTCTTCATCAGCATATACATCACTAAGTTTAAAAAAGACAATTCCAAGCACTATAAATGCTACTAAAAAGTAAAGTATACCTTTTTTCAAAGCATATCACCTCATTCCTAATCTAACTGAGCACGTTTTCTCTTAATTATAATAACTGATACAATAACACCAATTATAACTAGTGCCCCTATCATATATATATAATTGTTTTTTATAAAATCTAATATTAATTTAATATTATCATGAAGATTTTCTTTTTTTTCTTCTTGTTTTTGTGAGTCATTATATTTTTTTATAGCATCCATAAAGGTTTCATCTGTTAATTCCTCTTGATACCACGGATCACATACTTTTACTTCTTTAATATCAAGACCATTACATTCATCAAATTCAGAGTAATAATTATATTTAGGAACGTTAACATTAATTGTATCTACTAGCATATTATTACATCTTTCATAATATATATCAAATTTAAAATCACTTCCGCTTACAGCTTCTAGTCTTATTTCTCCATTTACAATAGAATCAGAAGTATGTACCCAACCTTTACTATTTTCTTTTATAACAACATCATCAGTCACTCCTGTTATTATAATATCAAATAAACCTTTCATGGCTGTATCTGTTCTATATTCATATTCTATTTTTATATTTTTAATATCATTTTTAACTCTATTTATGTCTTCAACAGAGCAATATCCTTCAGCATAAACTTTCGGAGAGAAGCTTAATAAAATTACACAAAATAAAACTATCTTTTTTAACATAATAGACTCACCTCTATTTTTCCATAATATAATTATAACATTTTTAGCAAAAAAAAAAAGATTTTTTAGTAATTTATTTAAAAAAATGATATGATATATAAAGAGGTGTTGTATATGAAGAAAAAAAATATATTATTTATTATAGCGTTAGTTGTGTTTGTAGTCATTATATTATTTTTAATTTTCAATAAATCAAAAGAAGGTTCACTTATTGAATTAAATATTTCTAACTTAGAAGCTAAATTAGAAAACAAAGATACTTTTATTCTTTGCATTAGTAGTACAACTTGCAGTCATTGTCAAGATTATAAACCTAAATTAAGTAAGATAGCTAAAGAATATGGATTAGATATATATTATATTGACTATGACAAATACGACTATGAAACTTTTACTAACTTAATTAGTTTTAGTGGTTCTACCCCTACAACCGCCTTTATAAAAAATGGTGATGAATCTTCAACTGCTACTAGAATTAATGGAGATGTTAGTTACACAAAAATAGTAGAAAAATTAAAAAGTAATGGCTTTATTAATTAAACATTACTTTTTCTTTTTACAATAATTTTCCATAATAATATCACTTAGAGATATTTTTGTCTTTATACCAAACGCAGATAAATAATCATTAAATGAGTCATCATCAACAATAGAATACCTATATTTATGTAAATTACTAAATAAATTAAAATTTATATTTTCTAAATACCTGTTAAAATTGGTATTTAAGAATTGATTAAAAGTGTAATCAACTAAATAAAAAATTATTTTGTTATCTTTAAAATCCCAGCATAAAACAAATTCATGGTCAATTCCTTCAAATAATTCTTTTATATTTATCTTCCTACAATTTATAGATTTTTCTCGTAAAACACAATAAATATTGTGTGAAAACACCTTACACATTCTATCATCGGAAATATTATTATATTTTTCATTAAATGTTTTTATTACTGCCTTAATTAATTCACCTGTGTTTACTTCCTTATTAGAAATATTTAAAAGTTTAGAATAAAAACTTAAATCCATTATCTTTCTAACCAATCTTCACCTTTAAAAGGTTCTGTTCTAAGCAAATTAGGATAATCTTGCTGTCTTAACACTTCATATAAAACTATTGCTACACAATTAGATAAATTTAGGCTTCTAACATTAGCATTCGTAGGGATTCTAAGGCACCTATCTAAATGATTTTTCAATATTTCCTTAGGTATTCCTGTACTCTCTTTTCCAAAACACAAATAAATATTTTTATTAGTATTATTATAATCAAAAACTGTATGTGGTTTTTTTCCATATCTTGTTAAAAAGTAAAAATCTCCATTATTTTTTGACATAAAATCTTCCCAATTTTTATATATTGTATAATCCACTTTATCTATATAATTAACGCCACTTCTTTTTATTGTTTTTTCATCCATTTTAAATCCTAGTGGTTCAATTAAATGAAGTTTAGCACCCGTTCCAGCACAAGTTCTCATTATATTTCCTGTATTTCCAGGAATTTCAGGATCGTATAATACTATATTAATCATTTTCTATTACCCCAATACTTTCTAAATACATTTCTATTTTCTCTATATCAAAAGAATTTGCTTTAATATCATAAATACTAGTTATATTACCATCATCATATAATACGAAAATAGGATACTGTTTAAAAGTAAAATTATTTATTGTAAAAGTACCATTTTTTATATTATCACTAATATCTAAATACAAAACATCTTGAAACAAATTATATTCCTTAATTAAATTATATAAATCATTTTCAAATTTACTATAATCTTTATTTTTATTAGTTATATATAGAAATGAATCATTATTTTCTATAACATAATTATTGATATCATTATAATTTATAACCTGTAAATGTTGCTCTAATATCGATTGTGTATCTAATTCTTTATATGCGACTAACCACAAATATAAATAATATGTAATAGCTATAGTACATATTATAATTAATGTTAAACAAATGTAATTCTTAGTAGGAATTTTCTTTTTTGGCAATATTATCATCTCCTATTACAATTTTAACAATTAATACTAAAAATGTAAATAAATTAATTAATTATAATGTAATTAATATTTATAAATGTCATTGAATAAAAAATAAGGAAATTTGTCATAATACTAATGGTGATAAAAATGAA
>CALVSZ010000046.1 GCA_944359705.1 uncultured Bacilli bacterium
GGAATTAACTTTATTCCATTATACGCATTACTCACTTTTTTATCTAAAAAATGGTTATAAATGAATCTACAACTACCTATTGTTTTATTTATTAATTCTTTTTGTTCCTCATTTGGATACATTCTAAATTTATAACCACGATATATTTTCATGTTTCAACCACCACCTGTGATTGCATTATAAGATACAAACATTCGTTTATCAATAGTTTTAACAAAAAAATTAAAAATCAAACTTTCCTTATAAATCAAAAAGCCATAAATTGTCTATTCCAACTAATGTTTCAGCATGATTGATTCCACATAAATTGATATTGTACTTAACGTTATTTAATTGGGACATTATTTTTTCTTTTCTTGCAGCCAAATGAGTCCCTATTGTATAAACTTCTATTTGCGGATTAACTGCTTTTAATAGTTCTGTAAAATGCGCAGAAATATTACGGCAAACACCTCTACCAAAATATATCGAACTTCCTATCATTGTCTTAATTTCTGTATTATCTTCAGTAAATTCAAAATTTTTAGTTAAAGATAAATATCCATTCCACAGCAAATAATAATAAATTGAGAAAAATGTAATTATCCTATTATCCCCATATGATAATTTTTTTATAAGAGAAATTTCTTCCTGGATAATTTTTTGATAATATTGATAAAAACTACTATTAGTTAATTCATAATAATTACTATATATATTATTTAAAAATCTTAAATATAAGTCATGTTTATCTTTGTTAAAATTCATATTCATTTTACTCTATAATTATTATTTCCCACCATCAACTACTATAACAGAGCCATTAACATATGATGCTTCATCTGTTGCTAAAAAATATACAACATTAGCTATTTCTTTGGGTTCTGCAAATCTTTTTAAATTTATTTTAGTAATCTCTTTACTCATATATTCTTTATCTAAGCTATTATTCATGTCAGTTGTAATCCAACCAGGGCATACACAATTTACTCTTATGTATGGTGATAATTCTTTAGATAAATTTTTAGTTAAAGATATAATACCTGCTTTTGAAGCATCATAATCCATACTATAAGGATAATAAGTATCTATTCCGTTGGTAGAACTAATATTAATAATATTTCCTTGTTTTTTTTCTAACATATATTTACTCGCATACTTACTAACTAGAAATGTTCCAATTAAATTAGTGTTTAAGATTTTATTAAAATTATCTACTGTTTTTTGTTCAAAAATTGTATCAATAGCTATTGCAGCATTATTTACTACTACATCAATACTACCAAATTTGTCAATAATTATATTAAACATTTCTTTTACATCATTTTCGTTCCCTACATCAGCTTTTACAGTAAGAACACCAACCTTAAAATTATCTTCTATATATTTTTGTAGTTCATAAGCGACTTTTTCACTATTATTATAATTAATTACAACATTATAGCCATTTTCTGCAAATTTTATTATTGCACTTTTTCCAAGCCCACGACTAGAGCCTGTTACTAATACTGTTTTCATACTACACCTCTTCAAAATTTAATATCAATTATTATTATACAATTTATATATACTTATTTCAATAATTTAAAATATTAAATAAAAAATTATTACTTATTTAAAAAACTATCCATAAAATTCATTAAATTCTAATATTTTTAAAAATTTATTAGTAGAATTTAATTATCATTATATTCTTTTTTACCATATCTAAATAATTTATAAATACTACACATATTAATTATGGCAAGAAATGCTACTAAAGTATCTACTATGTTCCAAATGAATGACGGTCTAATTAATCCCCCTATAAATAGTAAAATAATTGTTAATAATTTAAAGGTAAATAATATTGTCTTAGGGCATCCTTTAATTAAAAACTTTAAACTAGATTCCCCATAATAATATCCTGATATAATTGTCGAATATGCAAATAATATTGTAACTAAACACAGTATATATTTACCAACGCTTCCTAAGTGATAATTAAAAGCATGTGATGTTATTTCTATACCATTAGGACTAATTATATTTAATGTTTGATAATCACTAAGTAAAATAATAAAAGCTGTTATAGTACATATTACTAATATCGTAAAATAAACTCCTAAAGTTTGAATATATCCTTCTTTTTTAGGTTTTTCATTAGTAGTAGAAGATGCTATTGCAGACGTACCTATTCCACTTTCACAGGCAAATATTCCTCTTTGAATTCCTATAATAATTGGAGTTATAAATCCTATTATACCAGACTTTATATTAAATGCTGAACTAATTATTAAAGTTAACATGCTTCCTAATTTATCAATATTATTATAAAGAATAAACATACCAATAAACAAATAAATAAGTCCCATAATAGGTACTATAATAGAAGAAAATTTGGCAATACTTTTTACATCTTTAAAAATAATATAACTGCTTATAATAGATAAAATTACTAAAACAAGATATTTGTTTACATAGGTACTTGTAACATTAACAATTGTATTAGACTGAATTGTAATAAACCCTATAATGTAAGAAACAATTATTAAAAAAGCATATAAGTATGCTAATTTATTATTACCTAAACCTTTTTTTATATAATATGATGGGCCTCCCTTATATACTTTATTGTAATCTTTTTCTTGAAAAATAACTCCTAAAACACTTTCTACATAACTATTAATTGAGGTTATAATACCACTTATCCACATCCAAAATATAGTTCCTGGTCCTCCTATATAAATAGCAAGTGATACACCTGCGATTGAACCTACTCCAATTTGAGCGGCAAGGGTCATTGATACTGACTCAAGTGTACTAATATCACCTTTACTATTTTTATTTTTAAATAAATATTTTATTATTTTAAATATTCTAAGTTGTAAAAAATTTAATTTATAACTAAAAAATATTCCTCCCCCAAAAAGCATAATTATGGCTACAAACCAAATATATTTATTAAACTTCAAATATAAGTTATAATTTATAAATAAACTAAGCACTATAATTAGAAATAATGACAAAATTAATTTATAGAAAGTATCTTTCCTCATTATATCACCTAATTAATTATAAGAAATATGACTAAAAAAAATACTTAATTAGGTATTAGTTGTGTTTTTTTTGTATTTTTTACATATGTTATATTGAATATAAAAAAGGGGTGGATTATATGTGTAATAATAATGAAAATACTTGTGAAAATTGCATTGTAGATATTCTTAAAGTTATTTTACTATTGCAACAAAGTGTATGTCAAACTGATAGTTGTTTAGAAACTTGTGATAAAGGATTTCTAGGTCAATCATGTAATGCTTATTGCAATACGAGACCAGTAAACCTATATACTTGTAGTTCTAATGGAACAGCACTTGCTATGCCAATTAGTAAAAGTTCAACTGAAGCGACAACTTCAACTGCATTTCGTTTAGAAAAATTAGATGGATGTTGTGCAACTTTCCGAGTACTTGCTAATAACACAGAACCAGGAGCAACTTATCCATATGTGGCAACTAATTCATTTTTCACAATTAATTTAAATTGTGTATGTATAATTAGATGCTTAGATGATACTTATGTTGAATGCTTATAAAAAAAAGATACCTGTAATTAGGTATTTTTTTATTTTTTATAAAGTTACTTTTACTTCTTTTTCTGCGTATTCTCTACCGCTTACATAACTTATTTTTAAAGTTACTTCATCTCCAGATTTTTTATCATATAACACATTTTGAATGTCACTTACTGATTCTACTTTTTCTCCATCTATTTCAGTAATAATATTACCTATCTCAAGTCCAGCTTTATCAGCGGCACTTCCAGAAGTAATACCCGCAATATAAAATCCTGTTGGAACATTATAAGATATTCCATATCCTTGATTAGTCATATATCCTTCAATACCTAAAGTAGCACCGTTACTTACTTCTTCTCCATTTATAAGTTGAGTAATTAATTCGTTAACATCAGATATAGGTATTGCAAACCCCATTCCTTCAATACTAGCTCCGCTAGAACTATTAGAAGAATATTTAGCAGAATTAATTCCTACAACTTCTCCTTTACTATTAAGAAGTGCTCCACCACTATTACCACCATTAATAGCAGCATCTATTTGAATCATTTTGTTTGTGTAATCATCTATAGTAACTTCTCTATCTAAAGCACTAACTACACCGGTTGTAACTGATTGACCATAACCTAAAGCATTACCAATAGCTATAACACCATTCCCTACTTTTAGTTCATCACTATTTCCTATAGTTGCTATTTTTATAGTATTTAAAGTATCTGTATCAATATCTGTTAATTTTATAGATATAACTGCTATATCTTTTCTTTCAGATGTTCCCTTTACAATAGCATCTACACTTACATCGTTAATAAATTGTACTGTAAGTTCACTAGCACCTTCTACAACGTGATTATTTGTTACAATTAATAATTCAGTATCAGACTTTCCAACAATAATACCAGATCCTGCACCTTCAGTGTATTGATTTTGGCCAAAATAATTAGGACCAAACCAACCATTTGTAATTAATGTTTTACTAGTTATTGAAACTATCGCTGGCATTACATTTTCTACTACTTCCGATACATCAGTAATATAAACGCCATCAGGAACATTATCATTAGTTTCCGTATATTGTAGTTCTATCTTGGACTTATTGACAAACGGATTACCATTATTAATAATGTATAAAGTTATAGGTATACTAATACAAATAACTACTATTAAAGAAATAATTATTATTATTAACGTTTTTCTCTTTTTCGATTTTTTTAAATCGTATTTTGATTCAATACTAGGATTTTCTTCTTGCTTATTTTCTTCATCACTTATTTCAATATTATCATTTTTAGATTTTTCTTCTTGTTCGTTAACTTCATCACTAGTTTTAATATAATACTTTTTTCCTATTTTTTTCTTTTCATCTTTATTTTCAGCATCTTTCATTTTATCACCTCAAACATCTATATTTTTTCCCCTTTCATTTAATATTATATTTACAAAAGATTAAATGAAGATTAAAAAAACAAATTTATTTCTAAACTTGTTTAAATATAACTTTAAATGTAGTATATCCATTTTTACAATTAACAGATATTTTACCATTATGACTTATTACTATATTCTTAGCAATAGAAAGTCCTAATCCATATCTATTATCACTTCTATTTCTTGATTCATCAACACGATAAAATCTATCAAATATTTTTTCTTGATCTTCTTTAGTTATCTCCTTACCTTTATTTTTAATTTCTAATATAATATTGTTTTTATCTTTATATAAGTTAACTGTTATCTTAGAGTTTTTAGTACTATGTTTAATTGCATTATCTAGAAGTATTCCTAGTAACTCTCTTATTTTATCAGGATTACAACTAAACATTATATCTTTATCAATGTTATCTTCAATTTCTAATTTATTTTCATAAATTAAACTTTCAAACGTTAAACTAGTCTTTTCTATTATTTTAGATAAATTATTAATATTATATTTTTCTTTAATTTCCATATTTTCTGATTTAGCTAAATCTAATAAATCTGTTACTAACTTATTCATTCTCTCAGATTCACTTTTAATATTATCTAACCATTTCTTTTCTGTAGGTTCCAGTTCTAAAGATTCAGCACTAGCTGTTATGATAGCAAGTGGTGTTTTTAATTCATGAGAAGCATCTACAATAAACTGTTTTTGTTTAGAAAATGATTCAATTACAGGCTTAGTTAACCATTTAGTTAAAATATTAGATACATATATAATTAATATTTCTAATGATATAAATATTAATAAAGACATTCGAAAATAATCTCCTAATTTATTATTAATAATATAATTATCCATAATAATTAAATTATTTTTATTTGTTAGATAGTAAGCATATCTACTTGTATATAAATTACCTATATCAGATTTCTTATTAGTATTTAAAAAATTTGTTGCTAACTTTATAATTTCAGCATTACTTAAACCATTATCGGTATAACTAGTTATATTAGTTATATTATGTATACTATCAAATGATATTACATATACATTAGCATTAATAAACATTGGTTTCATATTATTTCCATCAATAATTACATCATCATTTACTATATAATAATTATTATGGATAGTTTCTATTTCCTTTAAATCTTTTTTTACATCATTTAATTCTCTTTGATATAACTGATAATTAAATATAACAAGAAGACTAATTATAAATAAAGTAAGTATTATTAATAATATTATAAAAGTTTTAAATTTAAGTTTCTTCATTTGATACCTCTAATTTGTATCCTAATCCTCTAATTGCTTTTATCTTAACTATAGAACCTATTGCATTTATTTTTCTTCTTATAAATGATATATATGCTTCTAAATTATTCGATTCTATCTCATTATCTAATCCCCATACTTTATCATATAAAATATCTTTAGATACTATTTGATTAGAATTATTTATTAAATACTCAAGGAGTAAAAACTCTTTACATACTAATTCTATTGATTCATTAGTAGTAGTACACGTTAATGTCGAATTTTTTATATTTAATTTTAAATCAGAGTATTCAATATAGTCAGTGTTTACTCTATTACTCTTTTTTCTTAATTGAACATTTATTCTAGCCACTAATTCCTCGATATGGAATGGTTTAGTAACATAATCATCTGCTCCAGACTCAAATCCTGTTAGTTTATCATCAAGCATTGCTTTAGCAGTTAACATTATTACTTTTGAATTAATATTTTTATTTCGTATTTCTTTTAATATTTCAAACCCATTTAATTTAGGTAACATTACATCAAGAATAATTAAATCATAGATATCTGTAAGAGCATTATATAAGCCTTCTTCACCATCAGTTGATATATCTACAGTATAATGTTCTTTTTTTAATCTACTTGCTATTATATCAGCAAGTTTATATTCATCTTCTATTATTAATATTCGCAATTTGTTATCACTTCTAATCTAAATTAGTTTTCCATAATCCATGAATATTACAATAAGCATATATTGTAGATTCTTTTAAATAAGGTAGTTCTACAATAGGCTCCATATTAGGTGCTAATTTTTTTAGACTTATTGCGTTATCTTTTACAATAGCAATCCATTCTATACAGTGTTCTTCTTCCATTGGATGAATAGTGCTTCCCACAGTTACTTTTATATTATCTCCATTTTTTTCAACAACTGGTACATGTTTTTCTAATGAAGCATCAACACTATTAGCAACTAATTCCTCCATTTCCTTTCCACAACATTTAATTCTTTTAATGTCTCCATCAATTACAGTAATAATATTACCGCATATTGGGCATCTATAAAATTTCATATTATTTTACCTCCTTCTAATCACATTAATGATAACACAATTTAATAAAAATATAAAGATTAAATTTATTTATTTATTAACTCTTTTATCATCTTTTTAGCATAACTAGTATGTGCTTTTTCAGCCCATTCTTCTCTTGGACCAAAAGATAACTCATCAGTTACAATTCTAACTCTATCTTTATTTTTTAATACATAATCAACTGGAACATATTCATCATTTACAAATGCTCCAACCATAGTATTTCCTATATCTGTACTTAATTTATAAGCAAAATCTATGGGTGTTGCTCCTTTAGGTAGTTCAATTATTTCTCCTTTTGTAGTATATACATAAATTCTATCTGAAAATAGTTCTCGTTTAACTTGATTAACAAATTCTTGATTATCGCCAAATATTGAGTTCATTTCTATTAAAGATTTAAAAAATTGAAATTTTTCTTTTAAATCTTTTTGCATTATATCTCTTGCATTACCTTTAGCAATATCCCAATAAGCAGTCAGTCCAAAAGAAGCTATTTTATCCATGTCAAATGTTCTTATTTGCGTTTGAACAGTTATGGCAGCAGGCCCAAATAAAGTGCTATGTAGACTTCTATACATATTAGTCTTAGGATTACATATATAGTCTTTAAATTTATTATTTATTGGATGGTATAAATCATGAATAAGTCCCAATGCATTATAACAATTAGCAATTTTATCTACCATAATTTTTAAAGCAAATAAATCGTGTATATCAGATAATCTTTGCCCTTCATTTAATCTTTTGTAAATTCCATAAATATTTTTAGTCCTAAGTTTAATTTCATTAGGTATTTTATTATCATTCAATAAAGTATGAATTTTAAATAACATTTCTTGTAAACATTTATTACTCTCTTCTTCTAATTTGATTTTTTTCTCTTCTATTTTTTTATACATATCAGGTTTTAAATATCTTAAGGATAAATCCTCTAATTCACTTTTTATACGGTATGCTCCAATATAATATGCTAGTGGGGCAAATATTTCCATTGTTTCTAACGCATTTTCTTTTTGTTTAAATTCACTTTTAAATTGTAGTGTTCTCATATTATGAAGTCTATCTGCTAATTTAATAATTATTATTCTAACATCTTCTGTAATACTTGTAATAATTTTCCTTGTATTAGCCATATTTTGATCTTGTTTAGAAGAAAAATTCATTTTTGATATTTTGGTAACACCATCTACTAAATTTGCAACATCTTTGTTAAAATCATATTCAATATCTTTTTTTATAATATTAGTATCTTCTAACGTATCATGAAGCAAACCTGCGCATAATGTATCCATATCTGCATGCATATCTGCTAAAATATAAGCAACGTTAAGTGGATGAGTTATATACGGTTCTCCGCTTTGCCTTACTTGTCCATCGTGTAATTTTTTAGCATAATCATATGCCTTTTTTACTGTTTCTACAGCCTCAATATTATATTCAGCTACTTTTTTAATTAAATCATTTAAAACTATATTATCCATAAAACACCTCCAAAGTAAATAAAAACAGTGATATAACGCAATTATATTTATCACTGTTTTTTTAGTATTTATTATTTGAAATTAAAATAGGGCATGAACAATCAATAATGTCATAAAATTTATTTATAATTTTTAAATTAAAATATTTATTCATTATTTTATTCATAATACTTCCCTTTCAAATAATAATTTTCTTAATTCTATTATTTTTTTTACTATATGTCAACACCTTTTAAAGAAATATTAAAAAAACAAAAATATAATAAGTTTATATATTTCCACTTACTATATCTTTTAAATTTCTTAAATATGATATAAAAATATTAGCTTTATTAATATCTTCTTTAACAGTCACATCAATAGTCATAATTGTTTTATTATTTTCAATTACATTGATTTTCCCTACAATATCTCCTACTTTAATCGGAGCCTTAACATTATTTAAAGAGATATTATATGATACATTTCTTTTATCATTGGTCTTATTATTTAATATATTTATATCTTCTTTAGGTACCACTTCAACATATTCTTTTTCTCCTAAATCTACTTTTATTTTACCTAAAACATTATCTTTATTTAATAATTGTTCCATACCATATGCATTAAATCCATAATCTAGCATAGATGTGGTTTCGTTATTTCTAGTAGTAGAATCCGGTTCGTTCATAACAACAGTAATAAGTCGCATGCCATTTCTTTTAGCTGTTGCAGTAAGACAATAACCAGCAGTAGAAGTATATCCAGTTTTAAGTCCGTCTACCCCTTGATAAAAACGTACTAATTTATTAGTATTGACTAACCAAAAACTTTTATCAGTCCCTTCTCTTATATAGTCTTCATATGTACCAGAAAACTCAAGTATTTTATCATGTTTAACTAATTCTTTAGCGATTATTGCCATGTCATTAGCACTTGAATAATGATTTTCAGCATCAAGCCCTGTACAATTTTTAAAATTAGTGTTTTTAAGTCCTAATTCACTTGCTTTTTTATTCATAAGTTCGACAAAAGCCTCTTCAGTTCCTGCAATTTTCTCAGCCATAGCAACCATTGCATCATTACCTGATGCAATTGAAATTCCTTTTACTAATTCTTCTACAGTCATTTGCTCTCCTGTTTCTAAAAATATTTGACTGCCACCCATAGACGAAGCATTAGATGAAGCTGTTACCATTTCATCCCATTTTAAATTACCTTTTTCTATTTGTTCCATTATTAACAATAATCCCATCATCTTTGTCATTGAAGCAGGGGCTAATTTTTCATGTTCATTTTTATTATATATAACTGTTCCTGTTGATGCTTCTATTATAATAGCACTAGTGGCATTAGGAGCTAAATCAATACTTTCAGCAGTAATATTTATAGGTATTAGTAAAAATAATAATAATAATAATTTCTTCATAAATCACCTTCTACTTAAAAATATGTAGAAATTTAGTATTTATGAAGAAATTAAATTATAAATTACATACTTGCAGAATTATTATCTCCATAATAAGAAGACATATCTCTAATAGAATAACCTTGATACGCTAAATCATTGTAAGAATATTCCTTAAGTATAATCCCTTCACTATTACTATGAGCCTCTGCTATCAACATAGTACCAGTATCAGTATCATTTTTAACTATAAATCCAGTATGCCCATAATTACCTGAACTTCTAACAATTATATCACCTGGCTGAGCAGAAACGTTACTAGTTTTAGTACCTCTACCTATTAATTCACTAGTACCACAAGCAGGAAAACTTTCCGGAGGAGTAGAACCATTTTGAACTGCCCATGAAACAAAACCACTGCAATCTACTCCAGAAGATAAATCTGAATTTTCTACTACTACAACTTTTTCACTACCAGCGCGCCAATGCCCACCAGACCACTCATAATCTAATTTAACACCATTTTCGGCTGCTAAATTTGTAATAGCAGTAACAGCCGCAACAGATTTCTCACGATTTGTACCAGCATTTGCGATTGCTTCATTTACAACACTATCAATATATTCTTGTCCAGAACTATATCCCAAAGATTTTAAATCTAATTTTTGTTCAAGATAAGTAGCAAAAGACCCGTTTACAACTTCCAATTCACCGTTTTCATTTTTTTCTAATACAACTTGTGATAAATTGTCTATATCAGCATAATATGCAGCTGTCACTTCTGAAGGAGTCATTAAATTACCCTCACCATCAACAGCCTCCCCAGAACTTGCAATTTTTTCTGTTGCCATAGCATAAGCAATAATACCTTTAGATAATTTTTCCATTGCTTTTAAAATCTTTTCACGATATTCAAAAAGACATTTATCAATATTTTCATCTATTGATTTAATTTCATTGCCACTTATCCATATTTCATCTAACGTACTCTTTACATAGGAAATAGTATTTAAAATAGAATTAAAACTATTTATACAACTAACTAGTGACGTTGCTTCTGAAATTGCTTCAGTGGTATTTTCAATTATAATATTCATAATTACCTCCATACTATTATTTTATTCTACTAATAGTCTACCACAAAAATTAAATATTTCCAAGTATTATTTATTTGAGTTTCAATTTTTACAATATTTTTTTATAAAATTCGACAAATTGAAACATGTCATGCCCTAGTTTGACAGTTCATATCTAAAAATTCTAATAATCCTAGATAAAATCTAGTTTTTTTATCATTTTATACTTGC